>DASWTM010000111.1:0-8463 GCA_036402115.1 Chryseosolibacter sp. | reverse complement strand
AAAACAAATTCATTTATATTTGTAACCCCTGACCTAAAATGGAAGGGGTTTATTTTTTTAACGAATGGGAAAAATCATTGCGATTGCAAATCAAAAAGGTGGAGTAGGAAAAACAACTTCTGCAATTAACCTTGCGGCAAGTCTGGCTGTTCTTGAAAAACGTACGCTGCTTGTTGATGCCGACCCCCAGGCAAACTCCACTTCCGGGCTCGGATTAAATCCAAAAGATATCACTCAAGGAATCTATGAGTGTATGGTGGATGGTATCGATCCAAGAGCTGCCGTTGTAAAGAATGAGCTGAAATACCTTGATATCCTTCCCTCGCACATCGACCTCGTAGGTGCTGAAGTGGAAATGGTTAGTATTGAGCGCAGAGAAGAGAAAATGCGCGATGCTCTCGCCAAGGTCAAAAATGATTACGATTATATCATTATTGACTGCTCTCCTTCTCTCGGCTTGATCACCATCAACGCCCTGACGGCTGCGGACTCGGTCATTATTCCTGTGCAGTGCGAATATTTCGCGCTCGAGGGACTTGGCAAATTGCTGAACACAATTAAGATCATCCAGACAAGATTGAATCAGCGACTTGAAATAGAAGGGATCCTGTTGACGTTATATGATTCACGTACCAGCCTTGGCAACCAGGTTGTAGAAGAGGTGCGGACACATTTCCAGAAAATGACCTTCAACACCATTATTCCGAGAAACGTAAAACTAAGTGAGTCGCCAAGCTTTGGTTTACCGGCAATCGTTCATGATGCAGAAAGTAAAGGCGCCATCAGTTACCTCAACCTGGCGCATGAAGTATTGAATAAAAACGGAGTAGCGAAATGAGTAAGAAAAAAGCATTAGGAAGAGGTCTCAGCGCATTGCTTAGCGATAACGAGACAGACGAGAAACTTGAAGTTGATATTCCGGTTGCCATTCAGGGGTCGGCCCCTGCCTCCAAGCCTGCAGGCGGTATAGCTGAGATTCCGGTTGCAGAAATTGAAACGAACCCCTTTCAGCCCCGAACCCATTTCGATGAAGATGCTTTGCTTGAACTAGCCGAGTCCATCCGTGTGCACGGCATCATCCAACCCATCACCGTTCGCAGGCTTTCACAAAATCAATATCAGCTCATTTCGGGTGAGCGCAGATTCCAGGCATCAAAGCTTGCGGGTCTTGAAATGATCCCCGCCTATATCCGTTCTGCGGATGACCAGCAAATGCTGGAGATGGCCTTGATCGAAAACATTCAGCGCGAAAACCTCAATGCAATTGAAATTGCACTCAGCTACCAGCGCCTGATTTCAGAATGCCACCTGAAACAGGACGAACTGGGCGAACGCGTTGGAAAGAATCGTGCTACGGTGACAAACTATCTTCGCTTGCTGAAGCTTCCTCCGGATATCCAGATTGCTGTTCGTGATAACAAATTGTCAATGGGTCATGCCCGTGCCATCATCAATGTCGAAAATCCCGAGCAACAACTGTACATCTTCAAAAAAGCAGTAAACGAAGAACTGTCCGTTCGTAAAGTTGAGGAATTGGTACGCGAAGTAGCCGGCAAGAAGCCAGAAACTACAACTGCGCCCACTTCAACCCCATCGCCATCGGTATCAAAAGAAATTACTCAGCTTCAATCAAGCCTGTCGTCACATTTTGGCACCCGTGTTGTTATTAAGAGCGATGGCAAACGAGGCGAAATCAAGATTCCATTTCTGTCTGTTGAAGACCTGAACAGGATTCTCGACATACTGAAAATGTGATTTTCGCTGTTTGCACATTATCGTTTACCTTCGCACCAGCATGAGAAGACTTGGTTTAATGTGCCTGTTTATAATCGCTGCTTTCCCAGCACTAAGTCAGGATTCATTAAAAATTACCAGGGACACGATCTTCCTTGAGCCGGAGGACACGATCATGATCAAGTCATACGCGAAGCGCTATAACCCAAGAAAAGCATTGCTGTACGCTGCCGTGTTGCCGGGACTTGGCCAGGTGTACACCAAGAAATACTGGAAGCTCCCATTGGTATACGGAGGAATTTATCTCATCGGCAAAAATATTAGCGATTTCAATAAGGTTTACGTTGAGTACAAGAATCACTTGTTTTACAATCTTGAGAACCGCCTGCCCGAAACACAACCCAATCCAAACGTAAGCCTTACAACTCCTCAACTTCGCAGAATAGTTGATAAGGCCAGGCGCGAACGGGATCTTTGGGTCATTTGTATGGGAGGAATGTATCTGCTCCAACTTGTAGACGCACATGTCGATGCTCACTTGAAAGAATTTGATCTTAATCCCAACCTGAAAGCAAGTATCCAACCTACGATGACGAATGACGTTTGGGTAGGCAGACAAACCGGGGTATCCCTAACTTTTAGATTTTGACCGTATCCCCTACCTTGCGGTCCTCTTAACTCCCTTTACACATGCAAATACTTTTGGTCGGCTACGGAAAAATGGGAAAAACCATTGAACGGATAGCGATTGAGCGCGGGCACAAAATTGCGGGTCGCATCGATGTCGATAACCACCACGAACTTAGCAATGCCGTTGCCGATGTTGCGATCGAGTTTTCTCATCCTGACGCAGCGTTCGAAAACGTTAAAAAATGCCTGACTAAAAAGATCCCGGTTGTTTGTGGTACAACGGGCTGGCTATCCAAAAGAGCAGAGATCGAACGTTTAACAAAGGATACCAGCGGCACTTTCTTCTATGCATCCAATTACAGTCTGGGCGTTAATCTGTTTTTTAAACTAAATGAACATCTCGCCCGGCTCATGAAGAACTTTACTGCCTATGATGTCAGCATGGAAGAAATCCACCACACCGAAAAGAAAGACGCTCCAAGCGGAACTGCCATTACGCTTGCCGAGGGCGTCTTAAAACACATTGACCGTAAGAAGCAATGGGTAAATTCTGAAAGCAAAAATCCAGAGGACCTGGGAATCAAGTCGTTTCGTATCGGCACTGTGCCGGGAACCCATACCGTAAAATATACTTCGCTGATGGATGATATTGAAATCAAGCACACGGCCCATACCCGTGAGTCCTTTGCGCTAGGCGCTGTCATGGTTGCCGAATGGGTAAAAGACAAAAAAGGCGTATTAAATATGGACGATTTCCTGAAATTTTAGCCTATTCCCACCGACATACTTAGAACCGCAAAAGAAGGATATGGTCGCATCCAGTAAATTTCCCTTTATTTGCGGGTCAAAAATCATCAAAACGATCATTAACTAGCTGAATACGCATCACCATGAACTGGCAATTTTGGAAAAAGAAAGAAACGGAAGAACAACCCGCGAAGCCTAAGTCAAAGGTCAGGGAATGGTGGGATGCAATCTTGTTTGCCGTGGTGGCTGCAACGTTGATCCGCTGGCTGATCATGGAAGCGTATACCATCCCTACTCCTTCCATGGAAAACTCACTCCTCGTTGGCGACTTCCTTTTTGTGAGCAAATTTCATTACGGGACGCGTACAACTACCACCCCGCTACAGATTCCATTGACGCACCAGAAGATTTGGTTTACCGAAATTCCATCGTATCTCGAATGGATCAAGCTGCCGCAATACAGACTGCCGGGAATCAGCAAAGTGAAGCGCGAAGATGTCGTGGTATTCAACGTGCCTCCGAAGGAATTGAATGAATATAAAGATTATCCAGTCGACCTCAAGACCAACTACATTAAGCGCTGTGTGGCCATTCCGGGAGACACCTTCCGCATTGAAAATCGCCAGGTGATTATCAATGGAAAGCCGTCACCCAATCCTCCCTTGATGCAGTACAGTTACATTGTCATCGCTGCCAACGAAATCAACAAGCGCGTTCTTGATAAGTATAAAATTTACGAAGATGATTATCAGATTGTCGGGCGACCTGGTGATGGCGTGGTTTATCAGATGTACATCACGCCTGAACTTGCGGACGAGCTTAAGAAATTAAACTTCATCCGGGAGATCAAGATCGCCACCTATAACGGTGCCGATGGGTTTGGTGCACGCACGGAAAAGAATGTTGAGTCAAATATCTTCCCCGATGCACAGAAGTTCCCGTGGAACGGAGACTTTTTCGGACCCCTGGTAATTCCGGCTGAAGGCATGAAGATCACCATGAGCGAAGAGAATCTTGCCAAGTATGGCAGCACCATTGCGCTTTACGAGCATCATGATGACGTGAAAATCGAGAATGGAAAACTCCTGATTGATGGTAAAGAAGTAACCGAATACACGTTCTCACAGAACTATTATTTCATGATGGGTGACAACCGCCATAATTCACTTGACTCTCGCTACTGGGGATTTGTGCCTGAGGATCATATTGTAGGAAAGGCATTTTTCATCTGGTTATCGATCGATCGCAACGCAGACTTCATCAACAAGATTCGCTGGAATAGATTCTTCAAGCTAATCGAATAAGCTTTTAGCGGTCAGCTATCAAGCCTCAAAGAACACCGGGAATGCAAAGCTTCCTGGTGTTTTTTTTTACATCTGAATAAAGTAAAGCGGTCGTTTTTTCAAAGATCAATCTTGGTATTCACATGACGAGGGGTGAAGGCCTCGTGACTGTTCTCCCTCTCGAAATGCCCCGCTACGCAGCATCTGGTCGAAAGAGAGGTCCTAACCGTAGCTCTCACGGCAGTGGCTATACCGGACTACCAGTTGATTTCAGTTAACCCCTTGCTCTTCAGATATTGATTGGCTTTGCTGAAGTGCTTGCAGCCAAAGAAACCGCGATCTGCGGAGAATGGTGAGGGATGAGCAGACATCAGCACAAGGTGTTTGCTTCGGTCAATAATCTCCCCTTTCTTTTGTGCGTATGCACCCCACAGTAGAAACACAACATTTTGCTTCTCGTCCGATATTTTTTTAATGACGACATCAGTAAATAATTCCCATCCTTTGTTCTGATGCGAACCGGGTGAACTCGCCCGAACCGTTAGCGTTGCGTTCAACAAGAGTACGCCCTGATCAGCCCAGCGGCCTAAATCACCCGAGGTGGGAATTTCTTTTCCAAGATCGTTTTTGATTTCCTTAAAGATGTTCACCAGAGAGGGAGGCATCCGGAGACCCTCGCGAACAGAGAAACAAAGTCCATTGGCCTGGCCGGGACCGTGATACGGATCCTGGCCAATGATCACTACCTTCACGTTATCAAATTCGCAACAATCGAACGCCCGGAAAATTTCTCTTCCAGGCGGATAAACGGTTGCCGACTTGTATTCTTCCTTTACAAAATCCGCTAAGGTTGAAAAGTAGGGTTTATCAAATTCCTCGGTCAATCGCTGCTTCCAGGATTGCGCAATCTTAATCTCCATTCTGGCACGCCTTTTAAAGCAAACTATAAATATAGGCGGAACAGATAAAAACTCGCTTTTTAAAATTGTTGGTCGCGGGGAGACATTTGATTCTCAACGGATTGACATGAAAAAGAAGTATTGGTGGTGGAATTGTAAAAAATTGATATTTTTGAACGTCTATGGTAACTGAGATTACACAAGGTATAAAGGTAAGCGTGGAGACTGAGTATCAGCCGGCATATTCCAGTCCGAGCCAATATCACTATGTGTTTACTTATCGCATTACCATCGAGAACCAAAGCGAATATACCATCCAACTCATGCGGAGACACTGGTATATTCATGATGCAGGTTTCACTGCGCGAGAGGTGGAAGGAGAAGGTGTTGTAGGGCAACAACCCGTCCTGGAGCCGGGCCAGACACATCAATATGTTTCCGGTTGTAATCTTAAATCAGGAATTGGGAAAATGATCGGCACTTACCAGATGGAACGTGTTGTCGATGGAACCAAGATGCAGGTTAACATTCCTGAGTTCACCATGATCGCCCCGATTCGCCTCAACTAATTGCGTGTCCGATAAATTTTTTCAGGCAAAAGCGTACCTCTCCTATTGGCTTGACGCTGTAGACGAACATTCGCTGCACTCACCTTTCTTCTTTGATTTCTATACCCGCGTTGTAAAGAAGAACAAAAACGGAACACCACTTGAAAAGGCAGAAAACCTGAGAACACAACTTCTCAACGATCACCGTGTTCTCAAAGATGCTGATCTTGGCTCCGGCCCCTCATCAACAAAAAGGGCTATCAACCTGCTGGCGCGAACTAGCCTGAGCCCAATGTCGTTGTCTTCACTATACAATGATACAATTGACTTCTTCAAAGCGAAAAGCGTGATTGAATTGGGGACTTCGTTCGGTATCAATACGCTTTACCTTGCGTCAAAGAAAGAGCGGTCCGTAACTACATTCGAAGGAACGTCAGACGTTGCAGAAATAGCGAAGCTCACATTCGAGTTTGCACAGGCGAATAATATCGAACTGGTGCAAGGGAATCTAGACACCACACTTCGTGCGTACGTGCAATCGATCCGCAAATTTGACCTGGCCTTGATGGATGCCAACCATCGGTATGAACCGACTCTGCGTTACTTCAACATGCTCATGCCCAAGCTCCAGGAAAGTTCAGTAGTTATTGTTGATGACATTCATTATTCACGTGAAATGGAAAAAGCGTGGTATGAATTAAAGAACCACAAGCTCGTCTATGGTTCGGCAGACCTATTTCGCTGTGGATTTCTGTTTTTCGATCCATCACTGAACAAACAACACGTTATCTTGCAATTTTAGCGGTTGAATAACAGCAAGATATGCTCTATTTTTGCACCTTATTGTCGTATGACGCCAGCTGATAACAACCCGAAGGAATTTACTAATCCATCCATGACGGACGCTTCTGAACAACCCGCAACGCAACCTCGTAAAAACAATAAGGCCGCTATCATCATTGCGTTGATGGCGATCATTATTATCATCCAGGGGATTAAGATCTATCTCGATACGAAGGAAAAGCAACAGGTTCGCACCGAGTTGATCACCACGGAAGAGGAGCTTGCCACGACCATGCAACGGATGAACGAGATCCGAGCCGAGCTTGATCAAAAGATTGCAGAAGTTGCAAAACTGGGGGGCAATGTGGCAGATCTCGAGCGTGCCAAGGCAGAGATTGAAAATGAATTGCGTAGAAACAAGCGCGCCACGGGTAAGGAGATAAAAGCATTGAAAGACCGCGTAGAAGGTTATGAGTTGCTGCTGAAGACAAAAGATGAAGAGATTGAAAAATTGAAGTCTGTTAATACACAATTGCTCACTGAAAATAAGTCTCTTAAGACCCAAAAGAATCAACTTGGAGATTCCATCAATAGGTTGAGTCAAACCAAAGAGGACCTCGCGTCTAAGGTTGCGATCGCATCCCAGCTGAAAGCCGAAAATATTAAAATTCTTGCGGTGAACGACAGGGGAAAAGAACGTGAATCACCGTTTAAGAATCGCCAGGTGGGCAAGCTTAAAATTGAATTTAACATTGCCGAAAATAACGTTGCACCAATCGAAGGAAAGAAGATCATGATCCGAATCATCGATGAGAACAATCAGGTTCTGTTTGATGTGGCGCGCGGCTCAGGAACATTCCTTATCGATGGCAGAGAAGAATTCTATACAGCCTCGCAGGACATTTTGTTTGACAACACAAAACAGAAGCTGACCTACCTCTATGAGAAAGGTTCTGAGTATGCGTCCGGCACGTACAGGCTGGAGGTGTATACGGATAATTACTTCATGGGAAGTGGACAGTTTGTGGTGAAGTAGTGGAGAGGCTTCAAGCTACAAGCTGCAAGTCTAGTCGCATGTCATGACTGTTTTGGCATTTACATCAAGGCGTGCACGGAGGTTAAGCACCACAAGGGCTTGAAGCTTGCAGCTTGCAGCTCCTAATTAGCCTCGCTAAAATGTTCCAACTTCAGCTTCTCGCTTTCCGCACGGATATTTACTTCATGGGAAGTGGACAGTTTGTGGTGAAGTAGGGAGAGGCTTCAAGCTACAAGCTACAAGCTGCAAGTCTAGTCGTACGTCATGACGGTTTTGGCATTTACATCAAGGCGTGCACGGAGGTTAAGCACCACAAGGGCTTGAAGCTTGCAGCTTGCAGCTCCTAATTAGCCTCGCTAAAATGTTCGATCTTCACCGTCTCGCTTTCTTCTGCCCAAATCTTCACATTGTCAATTTTTCCGGAATCATCGAAAGATCCAAAGCCGATGTAGCCTTTGCCAAATGTTTTGTCAGTAGCTTCTTCGATCAGTGTACCGTCATAGAATATTTTGATCGAACCCGATTCAATGCTGCGCTCGACTCGCACCTTGTGCCAGACATTGTTACCCCACTCTACCCCCTGAGTTGTAAAAGAACTGATTTTGATACGTGGAGCATTGTTGACAATCATGATCTGATGCGCGTTGTCATCCATCTTACTGGCGATGTGGGAATAATAGAAATGAGATGGATCCTGAAATCCGAAGATGATGCACATGTCGCGGTGACCGTATTCTTTGCCGGTCTGCAATAAGTCCGCTTCGAGAACAAAACTTCCGAACTTGACATCGCTGATCAGCCCG
>DASWTM010000110.1:0-41638 GCA_036402115.1 Chryseosolibacter sp. | reverse complement strand
TACCCCGAGAAGGATAAATCTCCCACGTTACCGCACTCCATTTGTGATTTGATCATTGATGATTGGTGCTTCAATCCAACGCGGCTCTTATTCCAAAGGCCATGTATCCCCATGCATACGAATCTTCAGACACTACCTAATCCTTCAGCTGTATCCACACGGGAGCATGATCACTCGACTTCTCCCAACCACGTACGTTTCTGCATACACCAGCATCTACGAGTTTGCTTTTCAGTTGTGGGCTGAGGAGAAAGTGGTCGATGCGAAGACCTGCGTCCCGACCGTAGGCGTTGCGGAAGTAATCCCAAAAGGTGTAGATCTTCACGCCAGGGTTGAGCTCACGTAATGCATCTGTCCAGCCTTGTGACATAAGTGTGTGAAATGCTTGTCTTGTCTCGGGGCGGAAGAGTGCGTCATCGCCCCAGCGCTCGGGTTTGTAAACATCAAGTTCAGTAGGCATCACGTTGTAATCTCCTGTGAGTACAACGGGCTTGCCTGACTTCATCAGTTCAGCGGCATGTGCTGTGAGTCGTTCGAACCATTTCAGTTTGTATTCGAACTTGGGACCGGGAGCGGGATTTCCATTTGGGAGGTAAAGGCAGCCGATAGTTATTCCGTCTACTACCGCTTCGATGTATCGGCTGTGTGTATCTTCATCGTCACCGGGAAGTGCTCTCCGGACTTCCTGGATATTATCTTTTCGCGAAAGGATCGCAACACCATTCCAACTTTTCTGGCCATGCCATTTAGCGAAGTAGCCAATGTCAAGCAATGCGTCTTCGGGAAATTTTTCCTGTGGTGCTTTCAATTCCTGTAAACAAGCAACATCGGGAGTTGTTTCCTGCAGCCAGCGGAGCAGAACAGGGAGGCGGGCGGTGATGCCGTTTACGTTGTAGGTGGCGATTTTCATAGAGTACAAGTGTGGCAAAAATCAAGAACCAAAAAGCAAAAAACAAATTCGAGTGGCGCTATTATGACTATTCGTCTTTCGGACAATATTATCCGTTGGGTGCCCAACGCTTCAACGGGGTTTGATTTTTGTGTTTTGATTTTTGGTTCTTCTTCCACCATGCGCGGAACTGTTACGATTCTAATAACTTTATTTCTCCAATGACGGATTTGTTCTTTGCGCTTTCTCAAACAACATCGCGGACGTCAGGATGAAATCTGCGGTTGCGCGGTTGCAGGCCATAGGAATATTCCAGACCACGGCAATGCGCAACAATGCTTTCACATCAGGATCGTGCGGCATGGGTTGAAGCGGATCCCAGAAGAAGATGAGGATGTCGATCTTACCTTCCGTGATGAGTGCGCCAATTTGCTGATCTCCGCCAAGAGGTCCGCTTTGAAGGCGCGTTACCTGCTGCTGAATTTTATCACTGATCTTTTTGCCGGTGGTGCCTGTGGCAAACAGATTGAACTTCGATAACGTTTTTTCGTTATGCTTGGCCCATTCCAGTAGGTCTTCTTTTTTATTGTCGTGCGCGATCAGTGCGATGCTTTTCTTTTCCATGCATACAAGATCGTAAATAATGTGTTCACTGTGGATCATTTTATTGAATTTGCACGCAAACGTCACAAGCGGTAATTTACAGGTATTCCCGCTATGCATATCACAGCAGAACACAAGCGCCTTCGGGAACATCGCGAAGGTAAACACAAATGGAAGCGTTTCGGACCGTACCTGTCAGAACGCCAATGGGGAACCGTGCGTGAAGATTACAGTCAGAAGGGCGATGCGTGGCACTATACCACGCACGACATGGCGCGCAGCAAAGCATATCGGTGGGGCGAAGAAGGTATTGCGGGCATCAGCGATGACAAGCAGCACATTTGCTTCTCGGTTGCGCTGTGGAATAAGAAAGATCCGATCCTGAAGGAACGGCTGTTCGGATTGGCCGGGCCAGAAGGAAATCATGGCGAAGATTGCAAAGAGTGCTATTATTACCTCGACAGCACGCCTACGCATTCGTACATGAAGATGTTGTATAAATATCCGCAGTGCGCTTACCCATACCGTGATCTTGTGGAAAAGAATCGCAGCCGGGGGAAACACGACCCTGAGTTTGAACTCTTTGATACAGGAGCTTTTGATGAGAACAAATACTTTGACGTGTTTGTCGAGTATGCGAAGGCGGGTGTGAATGATATCCTTATCCGCATAAAAGTTTTTAACCGCGGGCAGGAGCCGGCATCGATCAATATTTTGCCGCAAATCTGGTTTAGAAATACGTGGTCATGGCAGCCGAACATCCCGAAGCCATCCCTCTATCTCGATGATGAGAAAACCGTCAAACTAAATCACGATCAGGCAGGAAGTTTCTATTTCTACACGCACGAACAGGTTCCTGCATTGTTTTGCGAAAACGAAACAAATGTATTGCGTCTGTACGGTGTCAAGGCGAATGGACCTTTTAAAGATGGGATCAATGACTTTATTGTGAACGGTATAACGGATGCGGTGAATAAAAATCACCAGGGTACGAAAGCAGCCTTCAACTACGAGGTGACACTACCGGCTCATGCATCACACACGATCAACCTGAGACTGAGTTCAGCGCATCACGAAGATCCTTTTGCTGGCTTTGATAAAGCGTTCGATGAGCGCATTCGCGAAGCAGATGAATTTTATGCGACACTTCAGCGACACAATCACAATGATGATCTGAAGAATATTCAGCGTCAGGCGTTCGCTGGAATGCTGTGGACGAAGCAATTCTACTATTATAACGTCAGCCAGTGGTTAAAGGGTGATGATGGCCATCCATCGCCTCCCCAGGATCGGCTCAACGGTCGTAATCACGACTGGGAGCACCTGAACAATGCCGACATCATTTCAATGCCGGATAAGTGGGAATATCCGTGGTATGCTGCGTGGGATCTTGCTTTTCACGCGTTGCCGATTGCCATGATCGACCCTGATTTCGCGAAGGAGCAGCTTGCGTTGCTCACGAAAGAATGGTACATGCACCCGAATGGGCAGCTTCCGGCTTATGAATGGGAGTTCAGTGATGTAAACCCCCCTGTCCACGGTTGGGCTACATGGCGTGTGTACAAGATCGATCAAAAGCTCAATAATGGAAAAGGTGATCGCGCCTTTCTTGAAGAAGTATTTCACAAGCTATTACTCAACTTCACCTGGTGGGTAAATAAGAAGGATTACAACGGTAATAATATTTTCCAGGGCGGATTCCTTGGTATGGATAACATCGGAGTGTTTGATCGCAGTGCCAAGCTTCCTACCGGTGGATTTATCGAGCAGTCGGACGGAACGAGCTGGATGGCCATGTTCACGCTGAACATGTTGCGCATTGCGCTGGAGTTGGCAAAAGAGAATCCCGTCTATCAGAATCTCGCCACGAAATTTTTTGAACATTTCCTGTACATCGCAGGCGCCATGGCGAATGTTGGCAAGGAAGGCATCAACCTTTGGGATGATGAAGACGAATTTTTTTACGATGTGCTTCACACTCCAGACAACCAACGCACAAAATTAAAAGTACGCTCCATGGTCGGCCTCATTCCATTGTTTGCGGTAGAAGTACTTGATGAAGAACTTTTTCAAGCTAATCCGGAGTTCACCACGAGGCTGGAGTGGTTTCTGAGAAATCGACCCGACCTTGCGAACCTTATCTCGCGTTGGGAGCAACGCGGGTCGCACAAGCGTCACCTGCTGTCATTGCTTCGGGGTCACCGTATGAAACGGCTTTTGAAGCGGATGCTCGATCACCAGGAATTTCTCTCCGAGTTTGGTATCCGTGCGTTGTCGAAGGTTCACGAAAAAAATCCGTACGTCTTCCATACAAATGGCCATACCTTCTCGGTGCGCTATGTGCCGGGCGAAAGTGACACTTCGATGTTTGGCGGAAATTCCAACTGGCGCGGGCCAATCTGGTTCCCTGTCAATTTCTTACTGATCGAATCGCTGCAGCGGTTTCACCATTATTATGGAGATGATTTCAAAGTTGAACATCCCACTGGTTCAGGCAACATGCTTACGCTTCACCAGATTGCTGACGAGCTGAGCCGAAGGCTTGTGCGAATTTTTGAGCGTGGTGCAGCAGGTAAAAGAGCGGTCAATGGAAATGCAAAACTATTGGACGATGATCCACACTTCAAGGACTACATCAACTTCTTCGAATACTTTCATGGCGATGATGGGCGCGGACTTGGCGCATCACACCAGACAGGCTGGACGGGGCTGGTGGCAAAATTAATTCATTGAGCTCCGTAATCGTCAATGCCAATCTAAGCAGCTTCAGAACTCATGCGAATGTCAGACGATTTGCATCATCAATTATCTGTGTGGCGAATTGATTGTTTAATAATTTCTGTCTTATCTTGAATCGATTTCAACTTCAATAACACTTATGATCCGCAGAGCGTTTCTTTCTAAATCAGTCGCAATGGCGACAATACCGCAAATCGCTTTACATGAATCGTTGCCCAACGCAACTAATGAGGAACGATATCAAAACGGTGCGAGTCCGTGGCCAATCTGTCTTGACACGGCAACCATCAGGCCTGCGAAAGGAATTGAAGAGAAAGTGAAAATAGCTGCTGAAGCTGGCTATGATGCGATCGAGCCCTGGGACTGGGAACTTGCCGAGTTTGAGAAACAAGGCGGTGATCTTAAAGCGCTTGGGAAAAAGATAAAGGAAATGGGATTGTTCGTTCCAAGTATGATTGGATTGTGGGGATGCCTTCCGGCAACTGAAGAGGATTTTCAAAAGTCATTGCCAGCCACCCGCAACAGACTACGGATGGCGTCAGCAATTGGCTGCACCTTTGCGCAAGCTATTCCAAATGAGATCGGAGCGAACTACAACAATGCCTTTGCAGCCGGTTGCTACAGAAGGTTGCTGGAAATCGGCATCACGGAGTACAACGTGATTCCTTCGCTCGTTTTTGTAAATCTGTTTCCGCTAAAAACAATGGGACAAGCCACAGCAGTAGTGATGGACGCAAATCATCCGCAAGGCAAAATTATTCCGGATGTGTTTCACATGTATATAACAGGTGGGGGATTCGAAGGATTGAAACATGTGAATGGAAACCTGTTCGCAATCTTTCAGTTTAATGATGCTCCAAAAGACATGAAGATTCAAGATATGAAAGATGAGCATCGCGTTTATCCAGGTGATGGAATTCTTCCGCTTCCTCAAATTCTCAAAGACCTGAAGCAGACTGGGTTTAAGGGATGTATTTCACTCGAGCTTTATAATAAGACCTATCACACGCAAGACCTTCTTACTGTCGCCAAAACGGGATTGAAAAAAACGCTGGAGATGATTAAGAAGGCAGAGGTTTGACGAGTGGAGTCAGATGGATGCAGATTAGTTCACGTGTCCAGTAGACGTTATTTTCATTTACTGAGTTGCCATTCGATGTTTTCATTCTAAAGTGGTGACTTGGAACATCATTCTAAACCAGCCTGAAGTGAGCAAAGGATGACCACCTTATCCGGTATCTAAAGATGCGGCAACCAGTGTCCTCCCTGTAGCAATTGAAGATTGTAACTGAGTTCTGATTTGATAGTTGCCAATTCTTTTTCACTTGCGACAAATTGAATATTCTGGCGCATAGGTTCGTTGAACGAAATCTCGAAATTGACGTCCCGCTTAAGTAGATTTTGGATACATGAAGTCTGATCGTGAATGAGCGATTCATTCGTATAAAGCCTTGCACGCAGTTTTATAATGCTAGGCTCAATGATGTGTTTGACAAAAGAGAGGAGTGAAGTGTAGTTAGAAGGTTTGGTAATGACGAAGTTTGCTCCAAGTGCTGTAAATAAATTGTGATGTTCCGGCAGAATTAACCCTGACATCACAATAAACGTTGTGTTCTGTAAGCCTTGTTGCTGCGATAAGTCACGCAGGATATCTTTTCCGGCAACCGGATACATAATGGCATCGAGAAAAATGAACTGAGGAATGAACTGCCCTGCGAGTTGCTGCGCGATCCGGGCGCTGTTGGCAACTTTACAATCTGCGGTTGGAATGACTTCCTTGATTGCTTCACATAGGATTTCGGCATCTTCATGGTCGTCATCTACTATCAGAATTTTCATGCTCATATACGTCTCCCGAAATCATGTTTTTACAAACAATGCTTTACTAAGAATACGTGCTGAACAAGCGGCTTGCCGGGATGCTTGAAAGGGCGGGTTGATAATAAAGTCGTGTAAGGTAGGTAATTTATATTGGACGCAGCGGTGATTTCGGTTTTCTTTTGGCCTGAGGAGGAATAATCCTTCTTTCTGCGCTCCGTTTAACGAAAACGATCTGCACTATGCAGAGGCACAAAGAAGGTTTGCCGTCTTGATGTTATGCATTTCGCGACTTAGCATGGACACAATTGACTTAAAGTCATTTGGTTTGACAAGATACTTTACGTCCATTTGCCTGAACCATAGTTGATCAACCTCACTGCTTGAAGTTGAATAAATAATCACTGGTAACTGGGCAAGCTTTGGATGTTTTCGGATTGCTTTCAGTGTCTCGCGCCCATCCATCATCGGCATGTTGACGTCCAGGAAAATAATGTCCGGTGCTTGTTCAACGTTTGTCAAGAGAAGTCGAAGACCTGCAATTCCATCATCCGCTGTCTCACAGCATATTTCATTATCGATTGCACCTACTGCTTCACAAAATAAAGCTTGATCGTCCTGGTCGTCATCAATAATTAGAATTCGCATGAGTTGCTTTAATAAAGCTTTTTTAAATAAGCGCTTTATTAAAATAATTTGCAGATGAACTTATAAAAAGAAGTCCGGATAAACCCAGGTGCCTTTGACTTAATAAAGTATATCAAACGTACGCCTTTTACACGCTGCGTCCTATTTAAAACGCGAGTAAAGTTTTGTATCGCTGCTTCCTATGACTCGGGCTTGAAAAGGCCTCCTAATGACTTGCAGCAATTCTTCGAGTGGGGTATTGCTTACCGTATATGGTGGTTACGGATGAGTTTGTTCAGATTAGGCCTGTGTTTATCTTAGCAACATGCGCTATCGCGTTTACGTAGTTGAGCTTTCGAAAAAGGTGTTCACAGAGAACACGAAATTTCGTCTTGCCAATCCGCAATTTAATGGGGTGTTGCAATGCCTTTACGTAGGCATGACCAGTAAAACCCCCGCTGAGCGTTTTAAACAACACAAGACAGGCTACGTCAACAAGAAAGGCCACAAGCTTTCCGCGAACATTGTGCAGAAGTATGGCACCTACTTGCGCCCAAGTCTCTACGAACACCTCAACCTTCAACCCATGACAAGAGAACAAGCGCTTCGAATGGAAGAAAAACTCGCTTGGGATTTGAGAAGACAGGGTTATGCCGTGTGGTTTAATTGATAGCTTTTCATGTTCTTGCTTTGGTTGTTGACCTTGGCGTTACTCATACTTCAGCGTTTCCGCAGGTTTTGTAAATGCGGCTTTCAACGTTTGTGAAGTCACAGAAATAAACGCAATGAGCGTCACGAGCATTCCTGAGATAAGAAACACAACAGGGTTCACCTCGGTATGATACGGGAAAGATTGAAGCCACTGTGACATGATCCACCAGCACAACGGAAGGGCTAACAGAATCGCAACAGCCACTGGCTGCATGAATCCTTTGGATAAAAGCAGAATCACATTTGGGACGCTCGAGCCAAGCACTTTTCTGATGCCGATTTCACGTGTACGCTGGATTGCCATAAACGAGGCAAGTCCGACCAGTCCCATTGACGCAATAATGATCGCCAGCACGGTGAAGATGGTAAATACCTCGCTGAATCGATTGTCACGATCATACTGCCTGTCGAAAAATTGATCGAGAAAGAAATAGTCGATCGGGTTTCCTGGAAAAAATGACTTCCACGGAACTTCAAGCCGGGCGATCAAATCTTTGTAGTCGTTCGTTTCAACTTTGACACAAAAGTAACTCGATGCTGTTCTTAATCGGTATGCATGAGGAATAACCTTCGCACGCAGTGACATTTGATGATAGTTCGCAAGCACACCAACGATCTCCACGGTGTCGCGGCCATGTCGCACCATTTCCCCGATTGCCTGATCGGGTGTGGTAAATTCCAATTCTTTCGACAATGCTTCGTTGATCAGAATACTTTTCTCGTCATGGAATGCTTCCGAGAAATTCCTTCCCGCTTTAATGGCAATGTTAAATTGTGGTACGTAGTCATAATCCATCCCCATGGTTGTAACGACATTGGCGCCTTCAGGTCCGCCATTGATCCGCTGCAGTCCAGTTGTCCAATAGTTCTCTTCGCCAGGAATACTTGTTGACGCAGTGATTCCTTTCACGCCCGGTATTCGAAGGACTTCCGTTTTAAACGATTTATATTTAGAAGCGTATAGTGAATCGGTTACGGAAGGACCTTCGATGACGAGTGTGTCGTTGATATCAATTCCTAAATCTTTGTTCTTCATGAATTCGAGCTGGTCATACACGATCAGCGACCCGCTGATCAGGAACACGGATGCGGCAAACTGAAATACGACCAGGCCCTTTCGGAGATAGTTGCCTGCTGACGACTTTATCAGTTTTCCCTTAAGCACAACCACAGGCTTGAACGAGGATAAAACTATTGCAGGGTAAAATCCCGACAGCAATGCACCGATTACGAAAAGCATACTCACCATCAGCCAAAACTCGCCTGCCAGCATATAGTCTAACGGTATTTGCCACCCTGTCAGTTCGCAGAAGGGGGTCCATAAGAGGCGCACCAATAGAAGCGCTACTAGTGCAGCAGAGATGTTGAGAAGAAAAGATTCGGTGAGGAACTGTCCGATCAACTGACCCTTTGCAGCACCAACAACCTTCCTTACGCCAACTTCATTTGCTCGCTTGAAGGATCTGGCCGTGGCGAGGTTTATATAGTTGATCCAGGCAATGAGCAAAATAAACACCGCGACAACACTTACTGCGTACACAGCATCTCCGTCCCGAAGATCCTGTGGAGAAGTCTCATAAAGTAAATTTGAATAGAGGTGAATGTCCGTCAATGGTCTAAGGATAAATTCCTGCTTGCGATTTTGTTTGTTCCATTCTTCAGCACGTGTTTTGGCAAGATAAGCATCCCACTTCGCCTGAAGAGATTTTACGTCTGTGCCCGGTTTCAGAAGTACGAACGAGTAGAAGTCATACCAATTCCACGATGTCTCTGATTCATTTTCTGTCCAGGCATTGATGATTTCATAGGATACAAGAAAATCAAATTTGATGTGCGAATTCTCGGGCACATTGGCGAACACGCCAGTAACCTCGAAAACAGACGCGTCTCCTCGATGAAGCGTTAGCTGTTTGCCAATAGGGTCCCCACTGCCAAAATATTTGTTCGCTACATTTTCTGCGATGATGACTTTGTTGACCCCCTTGAGGCATGTCCGTTCATTCCCTTTCAGCAGACGGAAATCGAAAACATTGAATAGTGATGTGTCGGCAAATTGCATCCTCTCTTCGCGAAAAACAACGGGATCTTCGCCTGGTGCATCATAGCTGATCACACCACCAATCGGCAGAAACCGCGTAAATGCCTCGACTTCCGGAAAATTATTTTTCAAGGCTGCTGGAGCTGCGGGTACAGCTACGGCACTTTCAAAATTCAGCTGGCCATTTTGCCATCCGTTATATTGAATGCGGTAGATATCGCTTGCACGCGAATGAAATTTATCAAAGCTTGCTTCATATTTCACATACTGGAAGATCAGCGTGCTGGCCGTCATGCCTAGCGCAAGGCCAATGATGTTGAGCAAGGTATAAGCCCTTTGGCGATTGAAATTTCGGAAAGCGATTGTGATGTAGTTGATGATCATGCTGAGCGAGATTAGTTGGAAGGAAAATTTATTTCGAAGCAGAATTCCCGGGCGGAGAAAGGAAAGACCGTAAACCATAAATCGCCATCGCGCTTTCTTTGTGCCAAATTTGCTGCTGTCGCGTTTAAACCGCTGAAGCAAATCTCCTTCGATCTCCTCAAGAAGGTGAGGGGGACACGTACGCTGCAGAACCCACAAGACCCATCCGGGATATTCTGGCTTATCCATTGTCAAACAAATTTCAATTGGGGGATCATTTTCCAGAGCTCAACCCGCGCCTCCTTCATCGCCCGTAGCGTGGCCATTCCCGAATTTGTTACAGTGTAAATTCGTTTCCTCCTTCCCCCGCGTTCTTTGGTTTCTCCGCCCAGTTTCGATTTTAGATATCCTTTGTCTTCGAGGCGATATAATGTGACATGCACAGCACTCAGATTTACATCACGTTTAAGCCGGCTCTCGATTTCCTCGGTGATAGCAGCGCCATACGCATCCTCTTGTAGCGCTGCAACCATAGTCAGTACAAGTTCTTCAAATTCGCCAAGAAATTCCTTCCCCATTTGCTTATATTTTGTTAAGCTAATATAGCACTAAAAACTTAATTTTTGCAAGGGCGAGGTTCATATGAGAACGTTGGATGCCTGTAATGGAAGAGAAAGAGGGTTGTTGAATTGTTTCTCTTTTTCACCACTTTCTTCCGAATGCCCACGGGGGAAGACTCTATGTGCTGTATTGTCGTTGTGGTATGTTTCCTTTGCTTGACGCTGGCGTTCAATGCCCTTGCTCGTTGTTTTACACGGAGAGCCGCCTATCAAAGAATTTGTCAGGGCATCTAAAGATCAAGTTGCTATTGAAACACTAATTACTACCACCAGTGCAAAGACCATTAGTGTTACGAACATGGTCCAAAAAAATGCGATGATAGATTTAGCAATTGTTTTAAGCCAGGACTGTTGATGCACGTATTTCAAGGATAGGAGCACGTAGATGATGATCGCCAGCAACACAATATCTGAAAGGAATGGCCGGGTAGCGGGAGCCGCGATGTTGATCAGCCATACGATGCTGAGGATTATATAAATAAACGATTGCACGTGCATCGTGTAGGTGAGATGGTCCATGTAATACAACCTTCGGTATAGTAACTTGAATCCAAACGCATACAGGGGAAGCAAAAAGAATGAGATATACTTAAACTGATAGAAAAAGTGTCCGAAGGCAACTTTGATGTCATTGACTTCTTTCAGCTCTTTTTCAGAAAGGATTTTTTTCTTCTCGGCTTCCGAAAGCTTTTGCGGGTTGCCAGCATCGTCTGTGACGATTGTAGTTTCGTCCGCGAGATCCTTTTCGAATTTTTTGTAGTAGGCGCTTGCCACCAATACCGTCATGATGGTAACGAAGAAGAACAGGCGCAGCGGGTGTATATAGCTGACGCGCCTGCCCTCGATGTATTGTTTGGTTAAGAAGCCGGGTTTGGTGAATAGGGGTATGATGCTCCGGAAGAACTTTGAATCGAAGTGAAAGAAATCGCCAACCACATGAACAACCATATGGAAAAAATTTTCTTTCAGTTCAAGATTTTCCTGTCCGCAGGTTCCACAAAAATGCTCATTAACTATTGATCCACAATTGAGACATTGATTGTCTGAGCGGTACCTTTTATGACTCATTTATCGCTGGAGGTTTAATATTAAGCGTACGGAACGAATGCTTTTGTACAGCAGAAGCAATAGCGAATCTCAATTATTGTTTCACAGCACCGGCATAGGTTTGACGTAAGATTTTGCCATCCCGAATGATGAAGCTGTCGGTAGCATACGATAATTCAAATTTTGGTGTCTTTGCCTGCCAGATGATGTAGGCGACATCCTGCAGCACGACCGTCTTTGTCATTGTAAAGGTTATGGAGTCTTTCGGGAACAGCTTAAACGCCCCTTCAAAATTCCTGCGTATCTCTTCTAAGCCCCGCGCTGTGCCATCCGGGGTGACGACAATTGACTCGTCACTGTAATCGGCCATGGTGGCCTCGATGTCATTGTTCTTAAATGCCTCAAGATGGTGCTCGAGTACTTCGCGGGTTTTTGCCTCATCAATAGAAGCGGTTGTTTGTTCTGACTCTTTAGGTGTGCAGGCCGCAAAGCTTACTGCGATCATGAATAGAATGATCTTTTTCATAGGATTAGGGGTTTTTAGTTTAGTGAAAGTGATCCCAACAATTTAATATTTGGCGAGGAAAAAGTAAAGAAAACTTGCGAGCTGAGTCGAATCAAACGCTGCCACGGAAACCTCGGATTACTTGCCAGGGCGCTTTCGGAACATTATTCGGTACCTTCAATTGATGAAATTCTTACGTATCTTAGGTATACGAGTGCCGAACATATTTGCAATCAGTACGTATTACGTTATCGATGAATGCTTTGTTGTTTATCGTTGCCGCTGGAATTCTGCAAGCCGTCTTTCTTGCGTTTGTAATCTATTACAACCCCGATAGCGATAAATCTGTCAATCGTTTCTTATCGCTTTACCTGGTGACGCTTTGCATTCCCATGCTTGCGCCCATTATACAGTTCTTTTTCGCCTGGCAGCTCCTATTTATCCTCGATCCCTTTTTATTGCTATCGGCACCCTTCCTCTATTTATATGTGTGCAGTTTTAAGGAGAAGATCACGGCACCAAAAGCGTGGCCACACTTCATCCTTTTCTTCATATTCGCAGGTTACAACTACTATATGTATGTTTCTTTCGGCAGCAAGTATCCACCATCGCATCACATTCCGGCAGAATTGATTGCACTTCCTTCCGCGAAAATTCGCGTACTGGTCCGAATGGGGCAGATGCTCACCTATGTATACCTCGCCAGCAAAGTTTTAACTTCTTATCAGCGTTCGATTCTGCATCTTTTTTCTGAAACGAGTAAGATTAACCTTCGATGGGTTCGCTGGCTCATCAACGGTTATTTCATACTCACGATCGTGATGGGCATTCTTTACCTGTTCATTTTGCGGAATCCTGACCAGTTCTGGCTCATCATAATGATCAATACAGTGATTGTTACTCCTTATATATATGCCGTGGCATACAAAGGTTCAAGACAGCCGATGTTGTGGCAAATCCGACAGGGCATGGACAAAGGTGAGGTGCTACAGCAAATGCATGATGCCGAAGAATCGGAGCAGATCATTTCAAAACAGGTTGATAAAACTCCGAAAAATGTACTGAGCGCAGAAAAAAGAAACGAGATTGTCGATAATGTACTTGCGTTGATGTCGGTCGACAAAATTTATCTGCAGACAGAACTTACCCTTCAGGACTTGGGCGGAAAGCTAAATGTCCCTTACTATCAGGTTTCACAGGCGATCAATGAAGGCATGCAAAAAAGCTTTTACGATCTGGTGAATGGCTATCGCGTGGAAGAAGCAAAACGTTTGCTCTCCGATCCAGCTTCGTCTAATAGTAAAATTCTGGCAATCGGCCTCGATTCGGGATTTAATTCCAAAACCACTTTCAATACCGTGTTCAAAAAATTCACGGGGGTCACGCCCAGTGATTATAGACAAACGCAAAAGCAAGCTGCTGAAGTTTAATGCATTTCAGTAACCGCATTTCGCGGTCAGTTTCCTACACTTTAATCTTGAATTCTCGCAAGTCGGTGAAACACTGACGTTCATCAGCAACGGCAGCACACTCTTCCCGTATTGTTTCAGCACGAATGGAAGGAAGCAGCGCGTGGACCGAACTTCCAAATCCGAACAACAACTGAGTTCGGATTTGCTAAACCGAACCAATTCGCATGTCCGAACGCAAGAATCTGCCGTAAAACCTGCCATTCGCGAAAACAAAAAATGAAACATGATCTGGTGCCGTTACCACGCGCAGCTGCGCAAGCCCAAACGGTTGTCAGGCTCACGTTACACAGGCCACCAGAGAATAATGAAATGAAACTATATGTAACAGAGTTAAACCCTAAAAATTAATTGTCGTGAAAAAAGTACTTACACTATTCGCTTTCCTTGTACTCATGTTGATCTACATGGGTGCAGCAGCTCAGACGTATTCGCTGGAGGAATGCATCAACCTGGCGCTGCAAAACAATCAACAACTGAAAAACAGCCAGCTTGAAATCAGCGCTGCCGATTATCGCATAAAGGAAGTTAAGAGCGCATTGATGCCCACCATTGATGTCGTGGGTCAGTTGCAATACTACAGAGACCTTCCATCGCAGTATGCGCCTGCTTCCGCTTTCGGTGGTCCGGAAGGAGAGTACCGGAAACTAACGATGGCGATGGCACAAACGACCAATGCCAGTGTCCAAATGTCTCAGACGTTGTACAGTCAATCGGTGCGCACGGGCATTAAAGCTGCGAAAGCGTACCGCGAAACGTCTGAATTACAGGAGAGTTTAGTTCGTGAAAATCTTGTGTACAACGTCACGGCTACCTATTTCAGAGTGCAGGTCCTTAATGATAACCTCAGCAGACTTGCAGACAATATTGAGAACTTCAAAAAGACGACCACAATTGATTCCGTATTGAAAGACAACGAACTGGTCTCAGCAAATGTTCACAACCGCATGCTCATAGGCCTTGAGAACTTGAAGAACCAGTATGAAAATCAAAAGCTGGCGCTCGATCAAAACATTACGCAGTTGAAGGTTCTCATGGATATGGACATGAACGAAAAGCTTGAAGTAAATAAGTTCGAATATGCAGACGTATTTGAATCGCCTGCTCAAACGGACATCGATGAGCGTGCTGATATCCTTCTTCAGAAGTCGCAGGTTCAGCTCGCGCAGCTCGATAAGAAGAATATCGCTGCGGGATATTTTCCCACATTGAGTAACCGCTTTAACTATGGTTACACCGGTTACTATGATGAGTTTGCTCCGCACAAGCAGATCAACAACGACTGGATAGCCAGCAGTTCAATGACGCTCACGCTGAAGATCCCGGTGTTCGATGGCTTCCAAAAGCAAAACCAGCTCCGCCAGAAAGAAGTCGCCCTTCAGAAGAACACCAACACACTGGCCATGATGAAAGCCAATGCTAACAAGGAAGTGGAGGATGCGACACGCAATTATTTCGCCAACAAAAATCTGACGGTGAACAGCCTCAAGAGCCTTGAACTTGCTGAGAAAGTATTTTCAAGTGCGCAGTCGGAATATGAAAACGGAATCACATCCGCCACCGAACTGCTGAATGCGCAGAATGACCTTTCGAACGCCAGAAATAATTACAGTACGGCCTTATTGAATATGAAACTTGCTGAACTGTCATTGAAGAAGGCAAACGGAACCTTACTCACATCAAAGTAAACCCTATCATTTTAATTAAAAAAAATCAAACCATAATGAAAACTAAATTTATCATAGGATCTCTTGCCGCGATAATCATTGTTTCTGCTGCCTTTAAGCTTCGCAGCAATAAGCACACAGTTGAAGAAAATGTTTTTCGCCCGGATGCAAACAAAATGGTGCCGGTGCAGACTGCCGCGGTAGAAACGAAAGCTTTAAGTAAGACAATCAACTATACCGGAACGTTTGCGCCCAATCGTGAGGTACTAATGATTCCGCAGGTACACGGACAAGTCACGGGTGTATATTTTAATGAAGGCGATGTTGTGGGAAAAGGAAAGTTGCTCGTCCAGATTGATGATGATTTGCTACAGGCACAACATAGTGCAGCAGTAGCCAACTTTGAAACAGCCAAACGCAACCTTTCCCGTTACGAAAATGCATCGGTGAGTGGCGGAGTGAGCCAGGCTCAGCTTGACAACTTGAAACTCAACTTTAGCAATGCAGAGTCTCAACTCAAACAACTGCGAAAGCAAATCGAACTCGCAAAGATCACCGCGCCTTTTGCCGGAACAATCACCTTGCGCGATGTCGAGCCGGGTTCCGTTGTCGGGAATGGTGCCGTTGCCAGAATTACGGACCTCACACACCTGAAGCTTGAAATCTCCATTCCTGAAAAGGAAGTCAACTTCTTTCGTGAAGGCCAGGCGGTGGAAATCAGCACAGAGATTTATCCATCAAAGAAGTTTGTGGGAAAGGTTGAGCACGTTTCTGACATCGGTGACCCCGCGCATAACTACCTCGTCAGACTACTTATTCGAAATAACAATCCTTCCGAAGTCCTGAGAGCAGGTATGTACGGCACAACGATGTTGAACACACGCTCTGAGAAAAATGGACTTTTTATTCCACGGTCAGCATTGCTTGGCTCGGCAAAGAACCCACAGGTGTTCGTTGTGAAAGACGGGAAGGCATCGCTGAGGCAAATTCAAACTGGTTTCGCAATCGATGAATCCATTGAAGTGCTGACTGGGTTGAAGAAGGGAGAAATTGTGGTGACAACTGGTCATATCAATCTTGCCGATGGATCAAATGTGACGGTTGTAAACTAATACGTTTTTTAAAAATCAATTTGTCATGAACTTAACAGAAATATCAATTAAACGTCCCTCGATCATCATCGTAATTTTTTCGATACTGATGTTGGGCGGAGCGTACTGCTACACTACGTTGCGCTACGAACTATTGCCACCGATGGAGGTTCCAACGCTCGTCATCACCACGCCTTACCCCGGAGCTGCTCCGTCTGAGGTAGAACAATCGGTAACCAAGAACATCGAAGACATTGTGTCATCTCTCGATGGGGTAAAAAGTATCTTGTCTCAATCGTACGAAGGGGTGTCGGTACTCATTGTTGAATTTAGTACAGGAACCGATACTGAAGCAAAACAGCAGGAAGCGCAGCGCGCCATTAATAATATCCTGAGCACGTTGCCGGAAGACGTAGAGTCGCCTTCAATATCAAAAGTTTCACCAAGTGATCAGCCAATTATTGATCTGATCGTAGTGGGTGACCTTGGCGCACGTGAAGCCTATGACATCGTGGAGAATGAGTTACTTCCGCAGATCCAGCAGATCCAGGGAATTGGAGAGACACGTTTGCTTGGCGGTCAAAAACGTGAGATAAAAGTGAATGTCGACAAAGATAAACTCGCTCACTTCAATTTGTCGTTGTCTCAGGTAACAGATGCGATCAATTTCGGAAACATGGATTTCCCAACCGGAAAAGTGAAGGATCGCGATGATCAGATCACAGTAAGGCTCGCGGGTAAATTCACTACCCTCGATGAAATCAAAGACCTTGTAGTTAAAACGGAGGGTGGAAGCTCAGTTCGCGTACGTGATGTAGCGGACGTTGTGGATGGTGCGAAGGAACAGAGCTCCATCAGCCGGTTTAACGGAAAAGAAGGAATTGGTATCAGTATAAAGAAGCAAAGTGAGGCAAATGCGGTGAAGATCAGTAAACAGCTGCGAAAGAAGATTGCATCAATAGAAGATAAGTATAAAGAGCGTGGATTGCAGATCATCATTGCGGATGATACATCCGAATTCACACTGGAGGCGGCTAATGCCGTAACGCACGATCTCATGATTGCTGTAATTCTTGTTGCCGCTGTAATGCTCCTTTTTCTTCATAGCTTAAGAGATTCACTTATTGTACTGGTTGCGATCCCAGCTTCGTTGCTGTCAACTTTCATCGCCATGTATGTTTTCGGTTACTCGCTCAATCTGATGACGTTGCTTGCGATGTCGTTGGTGATCGGAATCCTTGTCGATGACTCGATCGTAGTGCTTGAAAATATTCACAGACACCTTCACATGGGCAAAGACAAAGTGCGCGCAACACTTGACGGAAGGAAGGAGATTGGATTTTCTGCCATGGCTATAACCCTGGTGGATGTTGCGGTATTCATGCCGATTGCAATGATTGACACGATTATCGGAGATGTGTTGCGTCAATACTCCGTAACAATTGTTGTGTCTACACTCATGAGTTTGTTCGTGTGCTTTACGATCACACCGTGGCTTGCATCGCGTTTCGGACAGGTGACACATCTCAATCCGAAGAACTATTTCCATCGATTCCTCATGGCGTTCGAATCATATTTGAATAAGTTGACAACTTGGTATACCAACCAACTTCGCTGGACATTAAGGCACAAGACGATCACCGCGGTTGCTGTTATTGCTGCATTTGTTGTCACTGGCGTCATCATGCGCATGGGAATTCTTGGCCAGGAAATGGTGGCATCAGGCGACCGTGGAAAGTTGCAGCTGAAGCTCGAATATGATAAGCGTACCTCGTTAACGGAAAATAATATCAGGACCCTTGAGATTGAAAACTTCTTACGATCACAACCTGAAGTGAAATCGGTTCTGTCGAACGTGGGTGGCGCAAGTTCCTCCGGTGTTATCGCCACAATCGGAAGCGAAAACAAAACCGAGCTTAGCGTTAGTCTGGTACCAGCGGATGAACGCGAGGTGAAAACATCGGATTTTATGATACGTGTCAGAAAGCAACTGGAGTCTGCTTATCCTGGTCTTGAGGTGAACTCTTCTGTGATTGGAATCACAAAATCGGAGGAACCGATTCAGATCGTGTTAAATAGTGAACACGCCCAGGATCTTGCAAAGGCGACAAAGCACTTGGAGAGGATGATCAAAAATCTCCCGGGAGCGAATGATGTGTCTGTCAGTGTGGAAGACGGTAACCCGGAGTTGATGGTAAGTCTTAACCGCGAAAAGATGGCCCAGCTCGGTTTAAGCGTTGGGCAGGTGGGTGCAACGCTACAGAATGCTTACACTGGAAATACCGATGCGAAATTTCGCGCGGCCAACAATGAATACGACATCAATGTAAGACTTGATGAATTTGATCGGGACAAACCATCAGACGTTGAAGGAATCACTTTTGTGAACAACAAAAAGGAGAAGATTGCGCTGAGCCAGTTTGCTACGTTGCAACAAAGCAGTGGTCCATCCATGCTTGAGCGGAAAGACCGCAGAACATCCGTGACCATTAAGAGCAACGTGCTTGGTGTTACATCCGGCACACTCGCGCAGTCGATCAACGCGGCCTTGGCAAAGGATCCGCTTCCTTCCACAGTCGAGATGAAATGGACCGGTGACATTGAACGCCAGGGTGATTCGTTTGCTGCATTGGGATTGGCATTGGCTACCGCCATTTTGCTCGTGTACCTGGTAATGGTTGTGTTGTACGACAGCTTCGTCTATCCATTTGTGGTGTTGTTTTCAGTGCCGGTTGCATTGATCGGAGCGTTGATCGCATTGAACCTTGCCATGAGCACACTTAGTATTTTCACGATGCTGGGAATCATCATGCTGATCGGTCTTGTGCTGAAGAATGGAATTCTGATCGTTGATTTTACCAATCAGCGCAAGCTTGAAGGCCAATCTACATTTGACGCGCTCATCGATGCTGGTAACGCACGCTTGCGTCCAATCCTGATGACAACGATCGCAATGGTGATTGGTATGCTTCCGATCGCGTTGGCAGGCGGTGCCGGCTCTGAATGGAAAAACGGTCTTGCCATCGTAATGATCGGTGGATTGCTGTCATCACTGATGCTGACCGTGTTTGTTGTACCGATGGTGTATTACATCGTTGATCGGGTGAAGGAGAAAATGAGCGTGTCTCAAAGGGTGACAAAGGTCGAAAAACAGCTTGCAACGGAACCGGCCACAGTTCACCAGGCCGATTTGGCCACAACGGAAACAATTTTATAGTATTTAATATCACGGAATGTTCCGCCTCTGTATGAACAAGTTCTTCAGGAATAATTTAAAGTGGATAGCGATTAGTATAGTAACCTGGACATTGTCAAAACAATTGTTCTTGTCCATTAAATTATGGGGGCTTGATGATACTGTGTTCTACAGGGCGGATATTTCTGTTGGGCTATTATTTGTGTCGGTTTTGATCTCTGGCATTATCGATGGAGTTGTGTTTGCCCTTGTTGATTGCGTGTTTGACTTGTATTTCAAAACACTAAGGTTCGCTGCTCGCGTTGCCGCTAAGACACTGATAAACCTTGCTGTCGGCCTTGTGCTGACCACGACACTTCTCCCGATCTTTGCCAATCTTCCAGACCAGGCTGGTCAAAATGTTGTGGTCCATATTATAGCGCTACCCAATCTTATTATTCTGGCAGTCTACATGCTTGCGATTACGTGTCTGCTGCAACTGTCAAAGACAGCAGCATTGTGGATTCAGACCAATGATCTCCTGCAAATTCTGTCCCTGCCCGGAGATGCCGTCGAGGAAGATCGCATATTCATGTTTGTTGACTTGAAATCATCGACTATGCATG
This sequence comes from Chryseosolibacter sp., assembly GCA_036402115.1. Lineage (GTDB taxonomy): Bacteria > Bacteroidota > Bacteroidia > Cytophagales > Cyclobacteriaceae > Chryseosolibacter. Next base: position 21,650 of record DASWTM010000110.1, on the reverse strand, counting down.
CCGAGCAAATGGGAGCAGCAAAATATAGCGCGTTTATCCGCGATTGCTTTGTTGATATGACAAAAGCTGCCGATAAAACGAGAGCCGAGATTTACCAGTACGTTGGTGATGAAGTTATCTTCACATGGAAGACCTCAGATCTCAATTTTAAAAGGTCGATCGAACATTATTACATGTTTGTTCAAAACCTCGAAGAGCGTGGTGATTATTACAAAAAGCACTACAGCACAATCCCGCAATTCAAAGCAGGGATTCATCATGGGAGAGTTATTCGTACACAGGTAGGATCGTTGCGTAAGTCGATCGCGTTTCATGGTGATGCTGTGAACACCGCGTCACGTATTCAGGGCAAATGCAATGAGCTTAATCGTAATTTACTTGTTTCTACTGCCATCCTTGACGGTCTGCCTGAAAACTACAGTGCTGATTTTGAGGGCGCGTATCGTTTGAGAGGAAAGAATCAGGAGGTCAATTTATTTAGTGTCCATCCGCCCGCTAAAGCTTCGGATGCTGAAAGCACCTCACAGGATGTTCGATTCAATAAGACGAGGATGCCATGGGCGCGGCTACGATTAAATGTATTCTAAGGGTGGGTTAGCCACCAAGACACCAGGGACACCAAGGAACACTAAGAAATTATCGAATGATTCTGGTGATGCCTTGCTTTATAAGAGCGACATCAAAGTTAATGAGGTAGCCAAGTCTCTTTCCGGAAAGTTTTAGATGACTTATACCTTGTGCTCGCCATAAAGGATAACGGTTTCAACAGCTTTACATTCCACGATCACCAAGTCATCAACTAGAATATCTAGCCTTAGGGCCTCCTCAAACTCCAAACCGTCATAATGAATTGGCATGCTGATTTGACGCTCGACTTCAAATCCTGCTTTTCGTAATTCGTGTGCGAGACACACTTCATAAATTTTCTCTAACAGTCCGGGGCCAAGCTCTTTGTGAACCTGATATGCTGCGTTAACAATTGCCTTTCCAATTGCCTCTTCTCGTTGTGATAATTTATCAAACATATGCTACAGTTTTAGTTGCAGCATCTTTAGCGCCTTTTCTTAGTGTTCCTTGGTGTCCTTAGCGTCTTTGTGGCTACTGTATTTTGTTCGAACGGAGAATCCCAAACTTCCCGCCAATATCAACAGCACCAACCACGAAGAAGCTGTCGTCACTTTATTTCCAACTCTATACGCCTTCGGAGCAAACGTAAATTCAATCGTATGCTTTCCGGCAGGAACCTTCAACGCTCGGAACAGATAATTGGCCCGCATGATCGGAGTCTCCTGCCCATCGATCGTGGCAACCCACTCCGGATAGTAAATTTCCGAAAACACAACAAGACTCTCAGCCGATGAGTTGCTTTCATACTTGAGTGTCTTCAGCTCATTGCTTGTAAGCGTGATTGTACCGGTAGAGTCAGACCCGGAAGGAGCATCCGGAAAATTAGAAGCATCGACCACCGCAGTGCGGCTATCTAAGCTGCACGTTCTTTCCAGTTCCTCTGTCGGTGAGTTTACTTTCACAACCTTGGATGGGAACCATGCCGCGCCATTTGCCCGGGTATTCGGAATGATGTTGGTGCGTTGAGGGCCAAACACAATGTAACGCACATTCAATAAGTTTAATGAACTATACTTATTAAAATCCAGTTGGCCCTGATTTGCATCTCGAATCATTGCCTGTGTTTGTCTCGATAAACAAGAGTCATAGAAGTCCTGATAACGTTTCAGCTTTGCTCCGTGGTAACCACCAATCGACTGATGGTAGTACGAAGTTCTCGCTTCCTGGAAGTCAAGATTATAGACACGATAGTACCCCTTGTCGCGAAGAATCTCCTGGTCAGCTTCTGTTTGTGCCAGAACCCCCGAGTTGTCACGCTTTCGCTTATATAACTCAGCGCTGAAATAGCGGCTTGAAACAACGGACAAATCGATTGTCACCATCAGGCTCAAAAACACATAAAATCCCACCGTAGAAATTCGTTTGTGGACGTTAAAATAAAGAAGGATGAAGACACCGGTGATGAAAGCAAACGAACGGAATGCGTCCGAACGCAGCAAGCTCATTCTGTCCGCAGTGAGTGCATCAATGAACCAGGCCGGAAGTTGTTCTTCGCCATCACGCATGAATGAAAATGCGCCTGCAAACGCGACAAGGAGCAAACATAATCCGCCTGTTGCAGCGAAGGCGATGATCAGCTTTCGTTTCGTTGTTTTATCAAAAGGACTGCCCCAAAGTCGTTCAACGCCCATGAGGCCTAACAGTGGCATTGCGAAGAGCGGCAAAAACAGTGTGAAGGTGACCGATCGGAATTTATCGTAGAACGGGAAATAATCGAACATGAAATAGTTGAACGAAGCAAAACTGCTTCCCCAACTCAATACAACACCAACGACAGACACACTCACGAGCCACCACACGTATTTCCGTTCCGCGAAAGCGACTCCAACAGCAAAGAGGAATACAACAATTGCTCCGGCATAATACGGTGCAGTATTAAACTGCGGGCCCCAATACGCGCGCGAATATTGGTAGAGTTGATTCACGGCTTGCTCATTTCCCTGGTTCGCCAAATTCTGAAGCGCTTTGAATGTTTCGGAATCGCGATCAGAGACCAGGAAGCTCGATGAACTTCCACCGTAAAAGTTCGGCACCAGCATCACCATCGGCTCAAGGATGCCATTGCTGTATTCAAACGCCCATTCTTTCGTTGTGCCTTTAGTTTGATTAAACACGGGTGAGTTCAGTTCAGACTTTCCGCGCGTTGAATATTTTTGATAGTCATTTAACGCCCAGAATTGTCCGAAGAAAGTTCCGAAGGCGATCACTGCCGCTGGTATAAGAAGCCCAACCGTCTTGAAAAATTCCGTTGTTTGTTTTTCGCGCACAGCCTCAATCAGTCTTACAATTCCGTAGATCCCAACGATCATCAGGAAATAGTAAGTCATCTGGATATGATTTTCACGAAGGTGAAGCGCAAGTGCTGCTGTGGTCACACCAAATCCGAGAATTCGTTTTCCTGAAAAGGCCAGATGAATTCCCGCCATGACAAGCGGTAAAAATGCAATTGCACCGACACGTGCATTGTGGCCTGCCATCACACCGATCATCATGTAAGAAGAAAGTCCGAATGCCAATGCTCCAGCGATCGCGAGGTACGGTCGCACCCGAAACACCAGAAGCATGATATAATAGCAGAAGAATGCCAGGTAAATGTTCGCATAGGGATGCGGCAGAAACACAGCGAGTATCTTTTTCATAAAGGATATTACCTGATTTCCCCACTCAACGCTGATGAGGTACGCAGGCATTCCGCTGAACATCGAGTTGGTCCAGAGGGGTTCTTCGCCATTCTTCTCGCGGTAATCGATGATCGCTTTTGCTGAACCGAGGTATTGTTGAATGTCGTGTTGCTCGAGTGTCTTGTTATCGAAAAAGGCCGGCTTAAAAAATACAAGCGTCACTAACACGAAAGCAGCGATCGCGACAATGTGAGGCAGGACGTCCTCCGTAAACTTGATGTTCTTCATGGACAGAAATTAACGGGCGCAAAATAGGTATTCTATGGCCAAATTCAGCGGCTGTGACGGCATTTTACCTTCAAAACTAAGGGATCGGTGTACGGTTGAAAATGCAGTTGGGCTTTAGCCTCTTTGACCCGAGTCACCTACGACTTAGTCGTGGGCTACTGCACGAAGCGACTAAAGTCGAACCGCGTTCATCGCAACGGAATGTCTGTACGGAATTCAATGACGGCATGCGCTACCTGGGTGGGTTCGCTATTTGAATGGAAGTCACTACAAATGATCTCTAAGGATGTTGATTCCAGCCACCAGAATCAGCACTGCTGTAACCCGCTTGATGTGAGTTGAATTAAATTTGGTTGCTCCAAGTCTCGATCCGATTTGCCCTCCAACAAGCACGGCAGCCAATAAAGGCAAAACAAAATACCAATCGATCTCAGGTTTTTGAGAAAGTTGCCCAGCGAGTCCACTGATCGAGTTAACGAGGATGAACACGCTTGCCAGGGCTGATATTTTTTTGGCTTCGTCCCACCGGATAAAGTGAAGAATGGGAGAGAGGAAAATCCCACCACCAATGCCGACAAGTCCGGACAGAAACCCTATGCCACCGCCTATGCCGAAGTTTAATGGAGTCGAGTTTTTTAACGATGGTCTTTGATCTCCTGGCTTGAACCACAGAAGAAAAGAGGCAACCACCAGGCTTAATCCGAGAATAACAAAAAAAGTAGCATCATTCAATTTCCAAAATCCGCCAAGAAACGCGAAGGGGACACTGGCAACAAGAAAGGGCCACGACTTTTTCAGATCAAGTTTTCCACTTCGGTAGAAGATGTACGTGCCGCCCACAACGACAATGATGTTGCAGAGCAGTGCAGTTGTCTTAATCTGCGGTTGGCTTATAAAGAAAAATGACTGACCAAGGAGGGCGAGGTAACTGGTGCCGCCACCAAAACCAACGGATGAATAAATGAGCGCGACCAGGAAAAAAGAAATGACAAGAATTGCTAATGAACCTTCCATCACTCAGCACGCCTCACCTGGATTGTTTCAAGATTTTTGACATACCGTCTTCCTGTTCTAAAGTCATCGGCTGAAATCATCAGGATTCCCTCTTCATCATCGAGCATATTCTTGCGGTCTTTTTGGGTGACAATAAACACACGTTGAGCAACCGAGGTATTGAATAACTCGTTCCAGGAAAACACCACTTTATAGTTATCAGTGCCAGTGCAGACAAAATAATACTCGCTAAAGTATTTCGGGTTGTCTTCGTCCAGTTCCACCTTTTGCAAGATGTCGCGCAGAAGAACTCCGCTCATGTCTTTTGCTTTGCCTTTTAATTCGCCTTTGTGATTGGTGATGTTCACCGTGCCAATAGTCTGCACCGTGTGCTTAGTCAGTTGATCTTCGCTGATTGAAATTTCGTTTTTAACTTTTCCTTTGATCGTGAATGAACGTGTTGCTTTTTCTTGTGCAAATGAAACGGTTGAAAAAACAATCAATAGGAGGAGGGGGTTTTTGAGGGTTTTCATAGGTGTCAGCCACCAATGGTGGACATTGATTCGTGGATTGAATGAGTTTTGTTTCGTCTCTTTTCAGCCTCAAATCCGTCAACCGCACGTGACGTAAATGCCTTTATTAATTGTGTTTTTATTTCTTCATCAGAATGTCCATCGCGGAGCAGTTTCCGGATATCCAGAACGCCATCGTCATAAAGACATGTCTTCAACGTTCCCTGAGCTGTCAAACGGATCCGGTTGCACGTGCCGCAGAATGTGCGACTGAACGCAGCGATTATTCCAACATTTCCCTCGTGCCCGGATATTCTATAGTGAAAGGCAGTGGAATTTGGTTCATCAACAACTTTCGTCATTGATGGATACGCTTCCTGAATGTGACTCGCAATTTTTTTGTAATTCCAGTTCAACGGCACCAAGTGACTTCCTCCGTTGAATGGCATCTCCTCGATGAAACGCACGGAAACATTTTTGTTTTTCGTCAACGCTACCATCGGCAGAATGTCCTCGATATTTTTCCCATCCATTACAACCGCGTTGATCTTCACCGGGATTTCGTGCTCCAATAGCAGATTCAGCGTTCTGAATGTGCTGTCAAATTCATCCCGTAAGGTGATCGCTTTGAATCGGTTCCTGTCAAGTGTGTCGAGACTTAAGTTTACCGAAGCAATTCCTAATTTCTTTAGTTCTGGAATATGTGGGGCGGTGAGAACACCGTTAGTCGTAAGATGTAAATCACGAATCCCAGGAATCTCCACGATTGTTTTGATCAGACGCATCAGGTCATTTCGCACGAATGGTTCTCCACCGGTCAATCGCACTTTTGTGATACCCATGCCGGCAAGTAAACGCACGAGCCGCTCGATCTCTTCGAACGACAAAATTTCTTTCTTCGGAAGGTATTTGATTCCGTCTGCAGGCATACAATAAAAGCAACGCAGATTACAGCGGTCGGTAACGGCCAGTCGCAGGTAATTCAAAGGGCGCCCATGATTGTCAAAAACTGTGGCCAATGGTGGAGTCAATATTGCTGTTAAAGATACTAAATGATACTTTTAAAGCGTAAGTTTTACAGGAAGATATGGCTCGTTTCAAAATCAAAGCATTTGGTATTACGAAAGACATCATTGGTGCCAGGGAATCTGTCGTTGAGGTTGAAGCAGCAACAGTTGACCAGTTGAAAAAGATTCTTTTTGAAAAGTATCCGAAGCTGGCAAGTCTAAAATCGCTCTTTATAGCCGTCAACCACAACTATGCAGAAGACGGTCAAACCATAGTAGAGACGGATGAGATTGCATTGATTCCACCCGTGAGTGGCGGGTAAATGTGCACATGTGCGCACGTGCTCATGTTATCACATTTATTTCGTTAGAACCCAGGTCCAAGAACGGTTGCAAGACAGATTGATGCAGCCATGAGCACACGAGCACATGACCGCCTGCGCACAATTCGCGGTTTTTCTTGAATATCAAAGTTCTACTCTTTACCTTCACTTGCTCTCCAAAATTTTGTTCAATCAACCAATCAGCTTATGATAAAAATCACAGAAAAAGCTATTGATGTACAGAAGGTCATCGACACTGCGTGCAGCCTGGGTGCTGGGGCAGTAAATGTATTCATCGGCACCGTGAGAAATACAGCGCATGCAAAGAATGTGTTGTGGTTGGAATATGAGGCGTATGAGGCTATGGCTGTTGCGGAGATAAAAAAGATAACGGACGAGGCTTCGCATCGATGGCCGATCCTCGGATTTGGAGTAAGTCATCGGATAGGAACATTAAAACCCGGTGAGGTTTCTGTAGTTGTTGCGGTTTCAACACCCCACCGGAGAGATTCTTTTGAAGCGTGTCAGTTCATCATCGATACATTAAAAGAAAAAGCTCCCATCTGGAAGAAGGAAGTTTTTGAAGATGGCGAAGAGTGGATCTCAGCACGCCCCGCGGGGACGATGGCAATTCAAAATTGATTGTAAATTATGATGCTCAGCGTGACAATCGCGATCGCTGCAGTCATGGTTGTAATCAAAATGAGAATCAGGTTTCTTGAAATGGGATTTGAAAACACCTCATCAAACGATGTTTTTGCATTGATTTTCATAAAGCCAGGGTTTATAGACACTACTACAACATAAGGGGACAAGAATCGTTCCCTTTTTTTATGAATCATGAAAGAGCTGCAAGCTTCGAGCTTCGAGCTTCAAGCCTTTGAGGATGTTGATGTAGTTGGCGTGCCTGTGAATTAGAATGGGTAACATGAAATCGTTAATGGTACGCCAGTATCTCTGATAGTGAATATTGAGCACGAAAGCATTTGTAACCTATCATCTCTCCTGCAACTTGGAAACCTGCAACCTGCCACCTGAAACTTGCAGCTTGAAGCTTGAAGCTCTCGCGATATCAATCCACCAACTCCTCCCCACAATGCGGACAACGCTTCTTCCGCTTCGCATTCCCATGAAGGTGTTCTGTAAGTCCACTCGAAAGAATACCTGCGGGCAGGGCAAATAATCCGATGCCGAGGATGGCAATCATTCCACCGAGAATTTTTCCAAACATGGTAGAGGGTACCATGTCACCATAACCTACCGTAGTGAGTGTTTCGATTCCCCACCACATTGTAGTTGGAATACTGGAGAATACTTCCGGTTGCGCATCGTGCTCAACATAAAACATAACCGTGGAAACCATCACGAGCAGAAAGATGATGAACATCACGCTCAGAACGATTTGTTCTTTGCGTTCGCGAAGCACGGCCTGAATCAGGTTCAGCGCTTTCAGGTAACGCGCGATCTTGAGAACGCGGATTAGGCGGAACGTACGGACAATCCGGATGAACCGCATGTCCAGGTCCATAAAGCCAATGTAAAACGGAAGGATTGAGAAGAGATCGATGAGTGCCATCGGTGACATGGCATACCTCAGGCGGCCTATAACGGGGTGGCTATACTTCGGATTCTCTGGTGCGGTCCAGACGCGAAGAAAGTACTCGATACTAAAAATGATCACCGAAAAGAATTCGAGGGAATGAAAAAAATCACTGTACTCCGCCTCAATACTCTTGACTGACTCTAAAATGATGGCAATAATGTTGCAAAAGATCAGCGTGATCAGTAATACTTCAATGGCCTTTGCCGCCTTGTTTCCTGAGATCGCAGGTTCAAGAAGGTTGTAAGCCCATTTGCGCAGCGTCATGGTGGGGTTCGTTTATCAACTTTCGGTAAAAATAAAATCTTTTTTCCCTCCGGTTTTTTCAAGGAGGCGAATTTCTTTTATTACAATGGTATGAGACATCGCTTTACACATGTCGTAGATGGTGAGCGCAGCTACAGAAGCTCCCGTCAGCGCCTCCATCTCAACGCCCGTTTTGCCTGTCACGGTAGCGGTGCTGATAATTTCAATTTCATCGCCTTTCACTTGTATCTCAATCTGACAATCATCAAGGCCAAGGGGGTGGCATAACGGAATAAGATCAGACGTTTTTTTTGCACCCATTATACCGGCAATGATCGCAGTTTGAAATACCGGTCCTTTTTTAGTTTTAAGATCCTGTTCCTGAAGTGCCTGAATGATGGCTTCGCCTACCTGGACGATGGCCCTTGCTTTTGCAACACGCTTCGTTACGGCCTTCTCGGAAATATTCACCATCGAAGGGTCTCCTTTGGTGTCGATATGTGTAAGTTTGGTGTTTTTCATCCGTATTTTAGCCAGGGGATACCACGGGTAAACAATACCAAAAATAACAATTATTTAAGATGATTTCCGTCTCCGAAGCCACTGCCGCGATTTTAAATCACCTTTATCATCCGCAGACACATCAGCTTAAAATTGAAAACGCTGTTGGCCATGTACTGGCAGAAGTGATTACTGCAGATCGCGATTTTCCGCCCTTTGATCGCGTAACGATGGACGGCATCGCCATCAATTTTGAATCGTGGCAAGAAGGAAAACGTATTCTCCCTATTGAGAAGATGGCTGCTGCGGGCACACCACAATCCAATCTCGGCAATAAAGCCAACGCAATTGAAGTGATGACAGGAGCGATCTTACCTGCAGGGACGGATACAGTGATCCGGTACGAGGATCTCATCATTAAAGATGCTGTCGCACAGATACAACAAGTTGAAATTATGAAGGGGCAAAGCATTCACCGAAAAGGTCAGGACGCAAAACAGGGAGAAGTCTTGCTTGAGCCGGGACTAAAACTCTCCGCGGCCGAGATCGCATTACTTGCCTCGGTTGGCAAAAGTGAAGTTAAGGTTTACACGTTTCCAAAAACTGCGATCATAGGAAGTGGTGATGAACTTGTGGCAGTAAATGAAACCCCCTTCCCACACCAGATCAGGCGATCCAATACCTATGCGATTGAATCCGCCATGCAACGGATAGGTTGGGGCGCTAAACAATTTCATCTCGCAGACGATAAAGAAGTACTCCGACACTCACTCGAAAAACTTCTGGCTGAGCATGATGTTCTCGTTCTTTCCGGGGGAGTGTCAAAGGGAAAGTTTGATTTTATTCCTTCCGTGTTGGAGCAACTTGGTGTGAAGAAGGTATTCCACGAAGTAAGCCAGCGACCTGGAAAACCATTCTGGTTCGGTGTGAAGAATGAGAAACGTATTTTTGCCCTTCCGGGGAATCCGGTGTCTACTTTTATGTGCTTTCACCGGTATATTTTGCCATGGGTTTCTAAAAGCCTCGGACTTGACGCACAACCTGAGTTCGCCATTCTGGCAAAGGACTTTTCCTTTAATCCAAGGCTGACGTACTTTCTGCAGGTTTCGGTAAAAAATGAGACTGGAAAGTTGATGGCTTATCCCGATCCGGGCGGAGGATCGGGTGATTTTGCAAACCTTAAGAAAATTGATGGTTTCCTGGAACTACCATTGGAAAAATCAGAGTTTAAGGCAGGTGAGGTGTTTCCATTTATCCCTTTCAGGCTTTGAAAATTAGCGTAAATTTGCACCTCGAAATTGATAGACAACTACGATCATGTTTGATAATTTAAGTTTTAAGCTCGAAAAAGCCTTCCAGACGCTGAAGGGTCAGGGCAGCATTACGGAAATTAACGTTGCTTCAACCGTAAAGGAAATTCGCAAAGCGCTGATCGATGCGGACGTTAACTTCAAGGTTGCGAAGGAGGTCACAGATGAGATTAAAGAGAAAGCGTTGGGGCAGGATGTGCTCACGGCTATTTCACCCGGTCAGCTTTTGATCAAAATTACGAATGACGAGTTGACGGCATTGATGGGTGGTACGAGCGAAGACATCCGTATTGAAGGTAATCCCGCTATCATTCTTATTGCCGGTTTACAAGGATCCGGTAAGACGACATTCTCGGGTAAGCTTGCGAACTACCTGAAGAAGCAAGGCCGCCAGGTTTTATTAACTGCTTGCGATATCTATCGCCCTGCCGCGATTGATCAATTGAAAGTGTTGGGTCAGCAGGTTGGGGTAGAGGTGTACGCTGAACCTGAAAACAAAGACGCAGTTAAGATCGCGAAAGCAGCAATTGACCACGCGAAGAAAAATAATTTCCGGGTGGTGATTGTCGATACAGCCGGACGTCTTGCGGTTGACGAAGAGATGATGAATGAGATCGCGCGTTTGAAGGAAGCACTTCAGCCCGCTGAAACTCTTTTTGTTGTTGATTCCATGACGGGTCAGGATGCAGTGAATACCGCCAAGGCCTTCAACGACCGTTTGAATTTCAATGGCGTTGTGCTTACGAAACTTGATGGTGATTCACGTGGTGGTGCCGCGCTTTCGATTCGCAGAGTGGTTGAGAAGCCAATCAAATTCATCAGTACAGGGGAGAAGATGGAAGCGTTGGATCGTTTCTATCCTGATCGTATGGCAAGCCGTATTCTGGGCATGGGTGACGTCATCTCCCTCGTTGAGAAAGCGCAGATGGCGTATGATGAAGATGAAGCCAAACGTCTCAGCAAAAAGATCCGTAAAAATCAGTTTGACTTCAACGACTTCCTGCAACAGTTGCAGCAAGTGAAGAAGATGGGTAATATGAAAGACCTTCTCGGGATGATCCCGGGTATGGGCAAGGCGATGAAAGGTGTGGATATTGATGATAATTCTTTCAAGCCTATTGAGGCGATTATCCGGTCTATGACGATGGAGGAACGTGAAAATCCTGAAATCATTAACGGAAGCAGGAAAAACCGCATCTCAAAAGGAAGCGGAAGAACTGTTCAAGAAGTTAATAATTTGTTAAAACAATTCAGTGACATGCGTAAGCTGATGAAGACGATGAACAAAATGGGTGGCGGAAAAAGAGCCCTGTCTTCATTGAATCCATTTGGAAAATAGAGGGTTAGAGAAAATTTCCTTTTTAGAAAACCTTTCATTCCCAAATTTCGTTTATCTAATAGTTTACAGGTATTTCGTTTATTCAGAATAGAGCCCTTCGAATTTTTTCGGAGGGCTTTTTTTATATAACTTCACTCACTATGAAACAACTACATGTTACCCTCATCCTATTTTGTTGCCTTTGCACCATTGGCGCAGTCGCACAGGAGAAACCATTGAGCCCACAGGAAACTGTTGATGCTAAGATCGATGGTGTATCAATCACAATTGTTTATTGCAGACCCTCAGCGCGTGGCCGCACGATGATCGGTGGCAAGGAACCGTTTGGCCAGGTATGGCGCACGGGAGCGAATGCTGCAACCACCATCACGTTTGATAAAGATGTGAAGATTGAAGGAAAAGATCTGCCTGCAGGTAAGTACAGTCTGTTTACTATCCCTAATAAAGATGAGTGGACAATCATTTTCAACTCCGTTCACACCCAATGGGGCCACTATGATTATGATAAAAGCAAGGACGTGCTTCGCGTAACGGCTAAAGTGGAGAAGCCAAAATCATTTGTTGAAACCTTCACCATTTCAACCGACAAGAATAAGGTTAACCTGGCGTGGGAAAATTACCAGGTCGCGTTCAATGTGAAAGCGAAATAATTTTACAATCAATAAAGTTTTTAAAGTCCTGGCAACAGGACTTTTTTATTTTATGCATATTGTATAAAAATGATGCAAGATGCATGTCCTTGGCAGATATGATCGGGTAGACTTACCAGAACTTGGCTTATCAAATATTCACGCGAAAATAGACACCGGTGCTTACACTTGCAGCCTGCATTGTCACAAAGCGAAAGTGGTGGATGGTCAGCTTGAATTCATCCTACTTGATGAAGAACATCCCGAATTTACCGGGATGAAATTTGTGTTTAAGGAATTTGAAGAACGCGATATCAAGAATTCGTTCGGAGAAGTAGAAAGGCGATACGTGATAATTACCACCATTCGTATTTTTAATGAAAATATAACTGCAGCGTTTTCCTTGAGTAATCGTGGATCCCTTAAATTTCCGGTGCTGATCGGGCGCAAGATTTTAAGGGATAGATTCCTGATAGACGTCAAGAAAAAAAATCTATCTTACAAGGAAAAGGTCCGGCTTCACCGCGCCAGCAAGCGTAAAACCCGCTAAAAACTCGCAACCCTTTTGTTATGAACATTGCCATTCTTTCGCGTGATGCACGCCTATATTCTACCAAACGATTGAAACAAGCCGGAGAGGCGAGAGGACATCGGGTAGAAATCATTGACCACATGAAATGTGTACTCTTCATCGAGAAGAAGAACCCGGTAGTCCTTTACCAGGGAAGAAGGCTTGATTATTTCGATGCAATTATTCCACGTATTGGTGCTTCAGTTACCTTCTATGGTGCGGCTGTCGTGCGCCAGTTCGAAATGATGAAAGTGTTCACTGCCGTGGAATCACAAGCTTTGATTCGGTCACGTGACAAACTCAGGAGCCTGCAAATTTTATCGCGCGCTGGACTGGGGCTTCCGAAAACAATTTTTATGGATTATTCCAGAGAGACGGAGGGTATCGTGGAGGCTGTTGGTGGTGCACCGGTTGTCATCAAACTTCTGGAGGGAACGCAAGGTCTTGGCGTAGTACTGGCGGAAAATAAAAAAGCAGCACAGTCTGTAATCGAAGCCTTTCACGGACTTCATGCCCGAATCATCGTTCAGGAATTCATCAAGGAAGCCAAAGGTGCCGACATCCGCGCATTTGTGGTGAATGGTGAAGTCGTGGGTGCCATGAAACGCCAGGCGAAAGAAGGCGAGTTCCGCTCTAACCTCCATCGTGGAGGCACAGCAAAAGTTGTCAAACTCACCAAACAGGAAAAACACGCAGCCATCACCGCAGCCAAAAAGATGGGGCTCGGTGTTGCCGGTGTTGACATGCTTCCATCCAACCGCGGGCCACTCATTCTTGAAGTAAACTCATCTCCCGGCCTTGAAGGAATTGAAGGCGCAACCAAAGTTGACATCGCTGGAAAGATCTACCAGTTCATCGAGAAGAATGCATCTAAGAAGAAAATTCAGAAGGACAAGATCAACGCGTAGCGGTGTGATCCGTTGATCCGTTGATCCGTTGATCCGTTGATTAGTTAATTCGTTGAGTAGTTGTCGACAAGGTAGGCCACCCTATATACTTGCGGCTTCACAAGAAGCTCAAATATCTGCCGGCTACGGCAGATATTATTTTCATTTGCAGTCACGTTGAGCCGCACAACGAATCAACGGATCAACGTATCAACTAATCAACTTTTCCCTAACTTAGCAGGTAAACCCAAGTATACCAGCATTGAGACCAGTAACCATCGCAGGACAGGAAATTCAACCCGGAGAGTTTAAAGAGATCAACATCAACATTGCCCGACTCCCGTCTCACACGCAGATTGACACACCTATCTATGTTTCAAGGTCACTGGAAGATGGTCCGGTGCTGGCGCTGATTGCGGGCATGCATGGCGATGAGATCAACGGAATGGAGATCGTTCGAAGAATCCTCGATCGCGGCTTGCATCAGGTTCAGCGTGGCACGGTCGTGTGTATGCCCATTATCAATGTGTATGGGTTCCTCAATTTCTCACGTGATGTGCCGGATGGTAAGGATGTGAACCGATCATTTCCCGGTTCAAAAGGCGGATCCCTGGCCAGCCGTGTAGCCTATCACCTGATGCATGATGTAATTCCCTTCATTGATATTGGGATTGACTTTCACACCGGTGGAGCAATGCGTACAAATTTTCCGCAGGTCCGCGCTGTGTTGCGTGAAGCCGTCAATGTGGAGTTAGCAAACGCCTTCCATGCCCCGTTTACGATTGATGCGCCTTTCCGTCCCAACTCGTTAAGGCGGGAAGCTGCGCGAAGAGGAAAGAGCATTATTGTATACGAAGGTGGTGAATCACTGCGGTTTGATAACAACGCAATCGAAGAAGGAGTAAACGGAACACTACGCATCATGAAGCATCTCAACATGATCGACACTGCACCACAACCTGCCGAGCAGTCAAAAGTAATCTGGACTACTTCCTGGATTCGCGCGAAACACGCGGGACTCTTTCAACCGGCTGTTTCGGCCGGTCAGTTAGTTCACAAAGGAGATTTTGTCGGGACGATCACAGACCCATTCGGTGAATTCAAGGAGCAAGTGAAATCACACGAGACAGCTTACGTCATTGGAATGAACAACAGCCCGGTGATAAACGCAGGTGATGCGTTGATGCACCTGGGGATGGATAACGTTTGTCGGCTGGAGAACAATCTGGAGTGAGGTAAAATTCCAATAATCAATAATCAATAATCAAAAATCAAACTGGTGTCGTGGGATTGGCGAGTTCGTCTTCGATTCCTAGGGCTTGTTAAATGATTAGTAAAAAATCCAAACACATCCGGGGCTGACTAGATTATCACCCATCATTACTACCAAGCCGAATCTTAAATCCAAGTATCCTCCATTTGAGATTTGTTTTTTGATCATTGATCATTTGACCAAGCCGAATCTTCCCTGCAACACGACCATCACATCATCATGCCGCTCCCTTAGAGATTTGATCATTGATCATTGGAATTTCAAAATCACACCGAATGTTATTTGAAAGCCAACTGGCCGTCATCAATACTCCTTAATCGTAACTCCACTAAACTTCATTGTTCTTCACCGCAGCTCTGTCAGAGTAACTCGCGATTTTTCCCTGTGAAAGAGGCGACTCTACTTCGTAGCCTTTCTTTGTTCCGGTGCTTACTGTTGGCTTTGGCAGGAAGGAGTTCGCCAGAGCCATCATCGTGCCGACCCAGCCTGGAGCAATACCTTTCACGATTGTGGCAAACTTACCGGAGAGGGAAAGGATGGTTTCATTCTCTCCATGCTCCATCGCATTGATAATACTCTTCGCTGCGCTTTCTGCATTCTGCGAAAGCAAAGGAGATGAACCCGATATTTTAAACCATGCATATTCTTTCTCGTGGTCTCCCTTCACATCGATATTTCGTGGACTGCCGGTCCGCATGAGATTGGGCACAACAGTCGTCACGTGAATATTGCTGCGGCTCAGTTCAGCGTTCAATCCTTCCGACAAACCAACAGCTGCGAATTTACTTGCACTGTAAGGCGTAAGATGAGGCACAGCGATTTTTCCTCCTATAGAAGTAATATTTACAATTCTGCCACCCCCCTGACGCTGAAAATGCGGGAGTGAAGCATGAATGGCGTAAAGGGGAGCCCAGAAATTTATCTTCATCGCTTCCTCGTAGTCCGCGATCTCCATATTTTCTACTGGACCAACCTGGATGATTCCCGCATTGTTTACAAGAACATCTATCTTGCCATAGTGACGAACGACTTCCTCAATTACAGCTTTCACTTCATGCTGATTGGTCAGATCCGCAGGGCGAGCAATCACTTCAGCACCACTTCGCTCGAGCTCTTGCCGTGCGATCTCAAGCGTGTCAGCAGACCTTGCACATAAAGCAAGCTTGGCACCGCGCGCGGCAAATTCGCGGGCAAGTACTAAGCCGAGACCACGGGATCCACCAGTGATCAAGACAACTTTTCCGGCTGTCTTAAATTTATTTAGCTCGTGATATACGGCATTCGCCACCATCAGCACGCCAATGCCTGCACCAATCCATCCTACTGTTTTTTGAAGAGGTGTCGGAGAGTGAGTATCCATACTTAAAGATTTTATTATCCGTTAGACAAAAAGAAGGAGATATCCAATGCTGAATATCTCCTGTCATTGTTCACTTATTAACGTTCAGTGTCACTTCTTAAAAAGACTTGCACCGAATAGAATAGCGATAATGAATAACGCCAGGAAAATAAAGAACAATACTTTCGCAATCGAAGCAGCGCCTTCAGCGATACCGCCAAATCCGAAGATGGCAGCGATGATCGCGATGACGAAAAAGATAACCGACCAGCGTAGCATAATGTTATTGTTTTAGTTTTTCATTCTCAGAGAATCTCAGCTTCTCTCACAGCTGCTGACAAATGTTTGTCACGTTATCTGTTTAAATCTTATACCAAGAGTTCAACATTCATAAACTTTCGAATAGCCCTCTGGTTGTGTAGATTCTTATCTACGAGTTGGCCGCTAGTCAAGTATCAACTTGCCGCTTGCATCAAAGCGAAACGTTCTAACAGTATCCGCTTCGCGCATCTCTAAAATATACATCTTACCATCTTTGCTTTTATAGGCGGTTCCTTTTTCCCAACCCTGATATTCCGCACCAGCGGTAAGTGATTTTTTCACAGCGTCAGGAAGTTCAGCTGATGTAATTTTTATGTTGTTCGCGTTATAATTTGCATCCTGCGGCATCGTCTGCGGAACAGGATCGATTTGTCTCACTTGATTCTTAAGCGTATCCGGCTCAGCTACCGGTGACTGCGCATAACCTACAGCCGCTGCACACAAAAAGAATGCGATAGAATAAATGACTTTCATAATAGATTTTTTGTGAGCTATGAGTAATAAGAGTGTGCCTGCATCACCCCATCCCGGCCTTCCCCCAAGGGGGAAGGAGGCGCAGTTAAACTCATGTCAATAATCTTGACGGGTATGCGAGTCTAAAAAGGTCGGTAGAGTCATCGCATCAATTAGATCATTGGCCTGTAAGAAAAAAAATAGATGAATCATCTAGAATTCATCACTCAAGGAGTCCGACAAGTTATGTTGATTGAGTCATCCTTCCCCCTTGGGGGAAGGAACGAGGATGGGGTGGTGCTTAAACCCCGTTGCCACTCGTCAAGATCACTGGCTCTCCATCAGTGATCATTATCGTATGCTCATGCTGCGCTACATAGCTGCCGTCTTTTGTAAAATAGGTCCAGCCGTTATCGCCTTCGTAAACATATTGAGCTTTGGTAGAGATGAATGTTTCGATCGCAACGATGCTATTCTTGCGGAAGCGTCTGGTGTTTGAGCGATCATTAAAGCATGGAATTTCTTTTGGCTCCTCATGCAATGACCTGCCGATGCCATGACCCACAAGGTTTCGGATCGTTGTGAACCCGTTGCGCTTGGCTTCCTTTTCAATCAGCATACCAATGTCAGAGATACGAACACCTCCATGGATATTTCTGATCGCATGGTGAAGTATCGCCCTAGACGTATCCACGAGTCGTTGGTGCGAGTTGAGATCTCGGCCGAGGACAAATGAGCAACCATTGTCCGCAAAGTATCCAGCTAATTCTGCAGATACATCAATGTTCACAAGATCGCCATCGGCTAGAATAACTGCACTTGACGGAATGCCATGTGCAGCTGCTTTGTTCACACTGATGCACGTATACCCAGGGAATCCATAGGTAACGAATGGAGCTGATTTTGCACCCCTGGCCTTTAGCAGGCTGCCGCCATACTCATCTAGCTCTTTCGTAGTCATGCCCGGTGCAGCGTAATCGATCATCTTTTTTAATGTCGTTGCTACAACCTCACTGATGCGCTGCATTCCAAAAAGTTCGGTTTGTGATGTGATAGACATAGGGCGGATTTCATACAAAGAATCGCAATTCTGCGGAAAATTCAAAATCTGCTCCCTGGCCGCGTCAGGGCACTTTATTTGTCGGTACGTTTTTCCGAAAACACGATTATCTTTTAATGTAATTGGGTAACTTAACGATTGTAAAGGAAAGCAGATTTAAGCATAATCTGTAATCACCGCACCTGTGTATGAAAATGGATTGAATGTGCTCTGCTGACCTGAACAAGTTGGAGTCTCAATGAGTTGTATATGTTCACGAATGAAAATATGAAATACGTTGAGAAGTTTGAGGATGATGGATTCGTGTACGAACTAAGCGTATCTCCTTCGAGCGATAATAATCCGCACATTTACACAGCATCGCAGGGTTTCGGTTACTACTGCCGCTGGAACATCGTTGAAAAAAATCATGCAAAACGCAATGTCGTGTCGGTTACTGACGATGATTGCGAGCTCATTATTTTTGAATCGGTCGAGTCTGCTGTGAAGGGTGCCAAAGCTTTTCTCAACCTTTAACTCAGGCACGAGAATTTAACCAGCTGACTAAAATTGAATCTAGCAGATGGCACAATGTAATTTCTCTATACCGTTTACCTCCTCACCTGAAGCACTTGCCGGAAAGGCTCAGCAAGCAATCATGGGGGCTGGTGGCTCCTTTCAGGGTGATAGCGCTGCAGGCAACTTTGCTGTATCAACTCCCCTCGGTGACATTCGCGGAAGCTATGTCATTCAGGCCTCCACCATCATGGTCACCATATCCTCGAAACCGTTTCTGGTAAGCTGTGGCATGATTGAGAAACAGTTGCGCGGATACTTCGAAGCAATGACTTAGATAATTTAAAATTTAAGATTTAAAATTTAAAATTTAAAATTAAGTAAGACTGCGGATCATCGTAGATGCCCAGATCCAGCATCACACTAATAGTTGTTGTTAGGAGTTCTCTCAACGATTGACACATTTAAATTTTAAATCTTAAATTTTAAATTTTAAATACCCGCCTAGTACACCACCTTCACTCCACCCAAATCCTCCACCTTCGCCTTTATACCCCAACCACCGAAATCTTCGCTCACGGCAAAATGAATTTCATTTTTTCCTTTTTTTAATTGTACATAAACGGCATCAAAGTATCCAACCGTTCCGAGGAAGCGATAATCGCGTGAGTTGAAATTGTCTTCGCCTGAGAACACCGCTGTACCGTTGACGAATACTTTCACGCGGTCACTGAAGCCGAACGTGATTTTTTTGATCTGTTCCTTGTCGGAGTCAATGACGATGCGTGCCAGTACGGTATTTGAATTTTCATTTATCTCCGTTGTGGAGGAAATGTTCAACGTTCCCGTCTGTTCAACACCGAATGACTTGTATTCGATCTTCGTTCTTAGGTCTTTGAGATTAGTAATACCAGCAAGTCCCTTTTCTGCAAACCCGTTGGAGATAGACCATTTTTCAATCGTTCCTGCAGGCAAAGGTTGTGACGGTTTTGGTTTTCCCTTGAGCGTCACGTTATCCGTTGGTGTTACGCTCACATTAGCAAAATAGTTCTCGTTGATGTCATTGCGAAGACCGATCGGCCCTTTCACTGGCTTCTGCTTTAATTCAGCAAACAGCACTGGCGTTTCCATGTCATTGATGTAAACATCCATGTATTGGCCGAGGATTACGAGCTTAACATGGATCCATTCGTTAAAAGTATATTTCACTGGGGCGCCATACCCTTCGCCATAATAGAGTTGCCATCCTGCGTTTGATTTGAAGACTGGTGTGTATTGATTTGCATCCGGATTTCCAGATTGATGAGGGCGCACGTAGAATTCTTCGAAATTCGTTTCATCCTGTATCCGGAATTGAATGCCGATGAACGCCCTTGATTGCGGAAACGCCACGTCATACTCGATTATACCATTCAGAAAATTTGCATCTTCGAGGGTAGCTCCGTTCTTCTTCAGCAGTACGGCATCTTTTCCCTGAAAGGTGACCAACGAATATTCCTGGTTTCTGAATTTCCACCTGTCAGATGAAAAAGGCACGGTCTGTGCAAACGCTATACCGTGGGACAGGAGAAGGAAAACTACTATTGCTTTCATCATTGTGGTTTGGTTTGATTTGAAGTTATTTCTCAGGCATTATAACTGAAATACCCCTTGCGCGGATTGGAAATCGCTGTTCAAAACCGGAACTTGGTTGTTCAAAGCCGTGCAAAGGCTAACATCTATCATTATGGACGCGGACGATCTCTTATTGCAGGAATGCAAGCACCAGATTGAAAAAAAGCTTGGCTGGGAGGACAGTGAGGCGTGGACGAACCACGACTTCCAGACGTTAAGCGATAAGATCCAGGAAGACACGGGTGTCAATTTAAGTATTGCAACCTTAAAGCGCATCTGGGGGAAGGTGAAGTACGACAGCAAGCCTACCATCACCACGCTCAATACATTAGCGAAGTTCCTGGGCATGGAAAGCTGGAGAGAATTCCGCCAGAAACATGCTGCGTCATCCAAATCAGCGATTCAGGACGCTGCAGCGGAGGAACCGGTCCAACGTCAGCCAAGAACGAAGGCCAGAAAAAACCTTATTCGCTCGGGTCTGATTGGATCAGCACTCTGCAGTGCGGTTGTGCTTTTTATCATCTATGGTTTTAGACGCAACCCTGCACCGGAAGCAAAATCATATCAATTCAGCAGCAAGAAGGTGGTGTCTGAAGGTGTGCCCAATTCCGTGATCTTTGACTACGATGCATCTGCGGCTGAATCTGACTCCATCTACATTCAGCAGTCGTGGGATGAGAGACTCCGGACCAGGGTTTCCAAAGATCAGCACCAGCATACTTCCATCTATTACACTCCGGGTTTCTTTCAGGCGAAGCTGGTGGTCGACAACGAAATTGTTCGTGAACATAATCTCATGATCACCTCAAAAGGCTGGCTTGCATTGGTCAAGCAGGAGGGACCGGTTCCTGTTTATTTTAAAGATGAGGATTTTCGAAAAGGGCAGATGTTGAGCTTATCCGTCCAAACGCTTCGCTCGAAGAGCATTCCGTTTCAACCAGAGCTTCCGGTTGTCTCGTTTTACAATGTGAAGGATTTTGGTGGTATCCATACGGACAACTTCAAATTTGAAGCGCGCGTAAGAAACGACTATCAGGAAGGATCTGGTGCCTGCCAGTTCTCGCAGATTGTCTTGCTAACGGAAGGCAGCGTCATCGTCATTCCGCTATCAATCAAGGGGTGCGTATCTGACATCGGGTTGTATTTTAACAATAAAAACATTGACGGAAAGACAGCTGATCTCTCAGCTTTTGGCGCTGACCTATCGCAATGGGTAAACGTCAAGTGCGAAGTGAAAAATCAAAAGGGTCAGATCTACATCAATGAAACATTGGCCTATGAAAGCCCGTGGGATTCGAATGAAAAAATTGTTGGGTTGATTTTCCGCTTTCAGGGTGGGGGAAGCATTGATCACGTGAAGCTCGCCACCGCCAACAACGAAAACGTCTTCGAAGACTCTTTCTAAATCTTAAATCTAAAATCTTAAATCTAAAATCTTAAATCTAATCCCGATAGCTATCGGGACTTAAATTCTAATCTTCCTATCTTTCGCATTCATCCGTAAGCATGCTTCCACCGCTTCGTGAATTAAGCCAACTACTCCAGCAACGTCTACTACTTCCGTTACCCGGTGGTGACGCACACGAGGCATTTCGTGCGCAGCCGGTTGGCGATGTAAAACCGCTGTTCAGTCATTCACTG
>DASWTM010000109.1:0-9710 GCA_036402115.1 Chryseosolibacter sp. | reverse complement strand
CGTTATCGAACTTTACAGCCGATCCGATCTCTCCGTCCATCTTAGGGGCATAGATGTACTGATCTTTAGCCACTTTGAACTGTTTTCCGGCAATGTTTACAATTGCGTACATAGTTTTCAAAAATAGGACTGCAAAGGTAGGAAAAGATTTGACAAGTCAGAACATCCCTTAAAGAATTTCCGGGAAACATCCAGCTAGAAAAGGCCGCTTGAGTCAAAAAAATATTTTTTCCGAAAACTGCCGGTTTCTTACACCGAAAAACTCCGACAACTCTGGGGCTTTAAGGAGCTATTTTACAGGAACTTATATTTCCACAAAGCATCAACAAGTTATCCACAATCGTTGATTCCAGCCTAAAAACGCACTTTTTGATTTGTGGCAACCGTTTTTTTCATTTGTACACTTGATGCTGACCGAATCGCGCAAGCCTGCACGATTCTTCAAAGCCAAGATATTTTAATACGTTGAAAAACAGGTAAAAAGCACTAAACGCATTGGACCTGAGAAGATATTCGGTTTAACCTAAAACATTTTCACTATGAGCGGAGCACCACTTGAGGAACCAATTCTGAAGGAAAACAAAGATCGCTTTGTTCTCTTCCCGATTCGTCAGCACGAAATCTGGAAATTTTATAAGCAGGCCGAGGCAAGTTTTTGGACGGCAGAGGAGATCGATCTTAGCCAGGATTTGAAAGACTGGAATAACCTCAACGATGGTGAACGCCATTTCATCACCCACGTGCTGGCCTTCTTTGCCGCCAGTGATGGAATCGTCAATGAAAACCTTGCCGAACACTTTGTATCGGAAGTGCAATACACGGAAGCGAAATTTTTCTATGGATTTCAGATCGCCATCGAAAACATTCACTCCGAAACGTATTCGTTGCTCATCGATACGTATGTCAAGGATCCAAAAGAGAAAGACAAACTGTTCCATGGCATTGAAACCATGAGCTGTGTAAAGAAAAAAGCAGAGTGGGCTTTGCGCTGGATCGGTGACGGAACTTTCCAGGAAAGACTTATTGCATTTGCCGCGGTGGAAGGCATTTTCTTTTCAGGATCATTTTGTTCGATCTTCTGGCTGAAGAAGAGAGGGCTGATGCCAGGCTTGAGCTTCTCGAATGAACTTATTTCACGTGATGAAGGTCTGCACTGCGACTTCGCGTGCCACCTGTATACACAACATGTTGTTAACAAACTTCCCAAAGAGCGCGTCATCCAAATCATTAAAGATGCCGTGGAGATTGAGAAAGAGTTTGTTACCGATGCTCTTCCCGTCAACCTCATTGGTATGAATGCAGCCCAAATGCGCCAGTACATTGAGTTTGTTGCAGATCGATTGCTCAATGAGCTCGTTGGCACAAAAGTTTATAATGCTACTAATCCATTCGATTTCATGGATATGATCTCGTTGCGTGGCAAGACAAACTTCTTCGAAAAACGAGTAGCAGAATATCAGAAGGCTGGCGTGATGAAGAGCGCTGACCAAAAAGAATCTGCGCCAAAGTTTTCATTGAACGAAGATTTTTAATACATTCAAATCACTTTTTAAACTTTCTTTCAACAACAACCCTTTTCTCAAGATGCTTGTACTAAAACGCGATGGACATCGGGAATCCGTAAAGTTTGATAAAATCACCGCCAGAATCGAAAAACTTTGCTACGGTCTCGATCCTAAGTTCGTCAACCCAGTTGAGGTGGCCATGAAGGTGATCAATGGCTTGTATGATGGTGTCTCCACTCAGGAATTGGACAATCTCGCGGCTGAAATTGCAGCCACGATGACCACGCGCCACCCTGACTTCGCGAAACTTGCAGCTCGCATTGCAGTTTCAAACCTGCACAAAGTAACAAGTAAGTCTTTTTCGAACACGATGAAGCGTTTATACCAGTATGTCGATCCGAAGACTGGTCAGAATGCTCCGTTGATCTCGAAAGAAACCTGGAAAGTTATAAAAGAGCATGCTCAGGAATTAGATGAAGCGATCCTTTACGATCGCGACTTCAGCTACGATTACTTCGGATACAAAACGCTTGAGCGTTCATACCTGATGAAGATCGATGGCAAAACCGTTGAGCGTCCTCAGCACCTCATCATGAGAGTCGCGGTGGGTATTCACGGTGAAGACATTCCTGCAGCAATCGAAACGTACAACCTGATGTCAGAAAAGTGGTTCACACACGCGACACCAACGTTGTTCAACGCGGGAACTCCTAAGCCACAACTTTCATCATGCTTCCTCCTTACGATGAAGGACGATAGCATCGATGGTATCTACGACACATTGAAACAATGCGCGAAGATCTCCCAGTCTGCTGGTGGTATCGGTCTTAGCATTCACAATGTCAGAGCGAAAGGTTCTTACATTAAAGGGACCGGTGGAACATCAAACGGTATCGTTCCGATGCTCCGCAACTTCGACATGACCGCTCGTTATGTTGACCAGGGCGGTGGAAAACGCAAAGGAAGCTTCGCGGTTTACCTCGAGCCATGGCACGCAGACATTTTCGATTTTCTTGACCTGAAGAAGAATCACGGCAAAGAAGAAATGCGCGCACGCGATCTGTTCTACGCACTGTGGATCCCGGATCTGTTCATGCAGCGTGTTGAGAACAACGAAATGTGGTCTCTCTTCTGCCCGAACGAATGCCCAGGCTTAGCCGATGTATACGGTGATGATTTCGAAAGACTGTATCACAAATACGAAAGCGAAGGAAAATTCCGCAAGCAGGTTAAAGCGCAGGATCTCTGGTTTGAAATCCTTGAAGCTCAGATCGAAACGGGAACTCCTTACATCCTGTACAAAGACTCAGCAAACAAAAAGTCGAACCAGAAGAATCTTGGAACGATCAAGTCGAGCAACCTGTGTACAGAGATTATCGAATACACTGCACCGGATGAAGTAGCGGTTTGTAACCTGGCTTCCATCGCGTTGCCTAAGTTCGTAACAGAACAAGGAACCTTCGATCACCAGAAGTTATATGAGATCACAAAAGTTGCTACCCGCAACCTGAACAAAGTGATCGACATCAACTACTATCCTGTTGAAGAAGCGCGCAACTCAAACATGCGCCACAGGCCAATTGGTTTGGGTGTGCAAGGTTTGGCTGATGCCTTCATCATGCTGCGTATGCCATTCGATAGCGAAGAAGCTCGTGGTCTTAACAAAGATATTTTCGAAACCATCTACTTCGCAGCCATGGAAGCCTCTATGGAAGAAGCGAAGAAGTATGGCCCATACGAAACCTTTAAAGGTTCTCCTGTATCAAAAGGTATTTTCCAATTCGACATGTGGGGTGTAACGCCTTCATCCGGTCGCTGGAACTGGGAGAAGCTGAAGCAGGAAGTGAAGCAACACGGTGTGCGTAACTCATTGCTTGTTGCTCCGATGCCAACTGCCTCTACTTCGCAGATCCTTGGAAACAACGAGTGCTTTGAGCCATATACATCAAATTGCTACACACGCAGAACACTGTCTGGTGAATTCATTGTTGCTAACAAGCATCTGATGAAAGACCTGATCAACCTCGGCCTGTGGAGCGAAACGATGAGACAGAAACTGATCGCAACAAATGGTTCTGTTCAGCCAATCGCTGAGATTCCTCAGAATATCAAAGACATCTATAAAACCGTTTGGGAAATCTCTCAGAAGGCGATTATCGATATGTCTGCTGACCGCGGTGCGTACATCTGCCAGTCTCAGTCGTTGAATATTCACCTGACTGATCCAAACTTCGGTAAGCTTACTTCGATGCACTTCTATGCATGGAAGAAAGGCTTGAAGACAGGTATGTACTACTTGCGTTCAACTGCAGCTGCTGATGCCATCAAGTTCACGCTTGACAAGACTGCAATGGCTCAACCAACGGCTGCGGCAGTAGGAGAAGCAAATGCGGTGATTGCGAGCGAGGCTGCTCTTGCAGCGGTTGCAACGGAAGCACAGCAAGCCATTCGTTACGAAGCAGCACCATCCGCTGCTGACTACGATCAGAAACGTGCCGACATGGCGTGCTCGCTGGATAACCCGGATGCCTGCGAGGCGTGCGGTAGCTAAGAAAAAGTTTAAAGTTTGTATAGTGAGAAGCCCGGTCGGAAGATTCGGGCTTCTTCATTTTCGCCCTGTCAGTGAGTGTACCTAATAGCAACTCTTTTTTCACCGCTATGACGCAGGGAACGCTATGAAGCGCTATGAGTTCATCGCGCACCATCGCGCACATTGCGTCATAGCGGTGAAGAAAGCGATCAAGTGCAGAATTAAGAATGCTTTGCCACAAACTTTGTTTTAACAGGCGCATCGAACTCCGCCCTCCCCGCCTCCGCGTTGAAGACACTTAATCAGCTCACTTCTTTTTCCATTGGTTGTTCGAAAATTCCCAGAGTTCGTTGGTGATGCCTTCTTTTGTAACTCCTCCATACAGGAAAATCCGTTCACCCGCGTCAACAAGTTTCAACGAGGCGCGCGCGGACGGAGCGTTAGCAATCGAAAGCTTTATCCATTGTTTGCCGTCATACTTCCAGAAATCTGCAAGAAGATTTTTTTCACTGTCGATGCCGCCAAAGAGAAAAAGCGCATGCTGTGATTTCGAGTATGTAAACGCATATTTATTTCTTGGGGGTGGAATGTTACCATCAAATGTTTGCATACTCCAGCGATCGCTTTTCCATTGCCACAAGGCGAGTTGATTCGATTCGTTCCATTGCAAAAACGAGAGTGACTCCTGTCGTGTGTCATATGTGAGAGGGAAAGGTCCTTCCGGTCCTCGATCAGAAAGCTTTCTCCACGTGTTTGCTTTAAACTCCCACAACTCAAATTTGCGTGGGTCTCCTCCATACCATTCAGATGAAATGTTATGCGCATCGCCATAAACCAGTATTCTATCCTTGCTGACATCGTAAACTGCACGAGCTTCTTTCAGAGGACAATTCGCGTCAATGAACTTCCATTCCTTATTCGCGCATTGCCACACATCTTGCAATACAGAATCGCCATCCACGCCACCAATGACGATCATTGACATCTCTTTTGAATTGTACACCATGGTAGAACCACGTCTCGAGACTGGACCTGTTTCCTCCATCAAATACCATCGATTTTTGAAGGTATACAATCCGTGGGCTGCTTGCCATTTCTTGTCAATCAATTCCACACCACCAAACAGATACAGGGCTTCCTCTGATTCGTTGTAGGCCACCTCTTCCAGATGTCGGGGTTTAGGTTTGTCTTCCTGTTGTTGCTCAAGCGAAGCATCAGGCAACGGCAAAAGCGCGCTTGCAATGAAGAAAACAGTAAAAACAAAAGCGTGATTTTTCATAGGCCTTTTAAGCGTTTAAGTCGTGCTTCAGACGATCGCCTTATTCGTTCGTTAAAAGAGAGTTCTGAGCCAGTAAAGTCCGCAAGCAACTCAAGTACTGTTTCTGAGCACTTGATTGCATCTTCCGGAAAACCGAAGTCTTCCTGCAAGCTCGCGAGGTTATTCCAGAGCCATGCCTTTTTGGGATGAAGTTCTGTGGCAAACTTTTGCATCGCTAGCGCATCTGTCCTTCGCTCCTCCCGTCTGAAATCCTGTGCCATCAGATTCAACATATTTTCATGGAGGATTTCTGCAAGCGTGTCCTGCTTCCAGAGTTCACGCGCCAGCACGATGGCCTTGTCAATTCCATTGCGATTGACAATTGAAATAAACTCGTTCTTGTCAGGTGGTGCTTTCAAGGCGGGCAAATATTGAAACGTGTGTACGGAGTCAGGATAAGTCTTTGCCCAATTTGGCGTTGAAGATAAAACGTCACTGCTAATACCCTTCTTGAGGATGGCATCAAAGAAGTTGAGCAGATAATAATTGGCGACTTCGTATGCCATTCGTATTCCCTCTTCACGGTCTCCCCTGATGTTTACCACCGAGGTTGAGGCACGACCTTCCGTTGCGAAATCCCAGTGGTGCAATTTTTTTTGATTGAGGATTACGCGATAGCGATCTGAGTACCGCAGTTTTTCGAATTCTCCAATATGCACTTCCTCCCTGGACGCATCTGTTCCGAAAAGATGAAGAAACGGAATCCTCAGTCGTTGCGCATTGTAGTAGTTACTGGACGAAATCTGCTGAAACAATCCATCCATGAAAAATCCGCTTTCAAGATCTGCAAGCGCGAGAATGCGAGGGTCCTGCATTGCAAAGGCTACTTGTGTGAAACCGGATCCACTGAATCCGAATGTGCCGATCTTTTCCGCGTCAATGATTCCTAACTGGTTTATAACGTGAATGGCTAACTGCATATCCTGGATCTCTTCGATATATCCCAACGGATAGCGTGCTCCGGAATGTTTGATCATCGCGACAACGTATCCGTTACTGGCCAGCATCTCATTTGTAACGGCTGTTGATAAAGGCCGTAACATGCCAATCAGCAACGGAAAGTTTTCGCCCGAATATTTGGCATCCCGTTGTGCGCGCATGGGCGTGTTGGTAATTGCTTGCCATTGCTCATCCGAAATTTTTCCGAAGAAACCCTCGAACGATGCGCGTTGGGAATTCAATTTTCCAATTCTGCGATTTTCTGCGACCGTTTCTGTTGTTGTCGTACGCAGGTCGTTGAATGCGTATTCTCCGTAGGTCACCGTTCCATTCCCTGTCTTCACCTTAGCGGGATACCAAAGGTGCACAGAGATCTTGCGCGACCTGTCTCCGGTCTCCTTTTCACCATAGTAGTTGACCAACGGTTTCGTTACTCGTGAAGGATCGGTAAACGTGACTATCTTAAAACCAATTGGGTGATTTCCCATGGGAAGGTCGCGATACATCGCATCGGTCTGCGCCTGCACATTTGCAGACAGGAGTGTGAGGAAAAGAAAAATCCGTGTAAACATAGTACTTGATTTGTACTACGATTACGCGGATTGGCCAATAACTATCTTCATTTCCGACCGGATTGGAGGAATTGTTAAAGAAAATCAGCGCCTCGGCTCATAGGTCTTCAACGCAGAGTCGCGGAGTTGCGGAGTTCGCGGAGGATTTAGGAGTTGTTAACAAAGCGTTTGAAGCCTTGTTTCAATAAAGGAACATTAAAATTGATCAGTAAGCCGAGCCTTTTGTTTGACAAGCGCAGATAACTGACGACTTGTGCTTCATGAACTTTAAGAATACGATGCACTGTGATCGCAGCGTCTAATATAGTTGCTGATAGACCCAATCCCTGTATTCTCCGCGAACTCTGCAACTCCGCGCCTCTGCGTTGAAAAACCTCTATTCAGTGCGCAAACTCTTCACCGGATTGGTTGTAGCAGCAGACACTGCCTGGTAACTGACAACGAAAATTGTAATCGCAAAAACTACGACACCGGTCAGCACGAAGACCATCGGGCTTACCTCCTCGCGGTATGGAAATGCATCAAGCCAGCGGTTCATCGCAAACCAAGCTATTGGTATCGAGATAACAAATGCGATGCAAACCAGTTTCAGGAAATCTTTTGTCACCAAGGTGAGAATATTGGAAACGGATGCGCCCAGTACTTTGCGGACACCGATTTCCTTTGTGCGCTGTTCGGTCATGAAGTTGGCGAGACCGTAAAGGCCGAGGCACGCTATCACAATGGCCAGCGAAGCAAACACGGAAAAGACCGTCATGAAACGTTCCTCCGATTTGTATTGTTTGTCGAATTCTTCATCCAGGAAGCTGTATTGGAATGGGCGGCCAGGAGCACTTTGCTTGAAGACCGATTCAATTTTACTCAGTAGTTCGGGAATGTTTGCACTTGAAACGCGAATGGAAAAGTAGCGTGTTGCATTCGGATGGAGGAACATGCTGAACGGCTCAATGGCAGAATTAACTCCGATGAAATGAAAGTCTTTCAACACACCGATGACGGTTCCCTTCTTTCCACCCCAGTCTTCCAGCCAGAGTTTTTGTCCGATCGCATCTTCTGGTTTCGTAAATCCCATCAGACGCATAGCCGACTCGTTGATGAGAAACGCTTCTTTTTCATCGGATGGAAATTTTTCATCGAACGCACGTCCCGCAACAAGTTCAAGGTCATAGAAATTAACGAAGTCATGATCGACCGCGAGTTGCCCCAAGACTAACTGCGTGTCCGATTTGTCCCATCCTTTTATAATTGTTCGTCCGCCCACGCTATATCCGGGAACGCGATTTGAGAATGTGACTTTCTCTACTCCAGCCATCCCAGCAATCTGTTCTTTCATCACCGCGGGTGCGCCCGTAATTACGATGACCTGATCTTTGTTAAAACCTAAATCTTTATCACGCATGAAGGTGATGTGATTCCAGATGATGATAATGCCTGCGATCAACGCAATGGATAGTGTGAACTGAAAAACAACCAGGGTTTGTCTCACAAAAATTCCTTTGTCTGATCTTTTAAATACACCTTTCAACGTCTCAGAGGGCTTGAACGCGGAAAGATAAAACGCAGGATAAAATCCAGCGAGCAAACTTACCAGCACAACCACGGAAGCGATCATCACCCAGAATTGTGTTTCGTTTAGGAATGTGAGATGCTTACCGGTGAACTCGTTGACGAACGGAAGCAACGCATACACCAGCCCAATCGACAATGCGGTAGCCATAAAGGTTGTGAGAAAAGCTTCTCCGAGAAATTGCCTCACAAGCTGATGCTTCACCGCACCGATTACTTTGCGAACACCGATCTCTTTTGCACGCGTCATCGACCGTGCCGTTGCGAGATTCATAAAGTTAATGCACGCCATTACAAGGATGAACACGCCCACGATGGCGAAGATGTAGACGTACGCGGCTTTTGAATTCTGTTCAAGCTCTCCGGGATAATTTGCATACAGGTGAACATCTGCCAAAGAGATGATATCGTGTTCTGCTATGAATCCAATTTCTTTTTCGACTTCCTGGACATCTTTCTTCGTAAAATGCTTAATCCGCGACTGAACATCAGCTATGTCCGAACCTGGGTGCAGCGTGAAAAGTGTATAGTAGCCGTACTCAAACCACTGGTCGCGCAGGTTCGTTGGAGCTTTGAGATTGACAAGGAAATCTAATTTCAAATGGGTGTTTTCTGGATAATCTGCAATGACACCCGTGATCTTAAAATCCGTTGTGTCCTGGGCGAACCATCGCAAGTTTCTTCCTACAACATCCGTAGAACCGAAATACTTGAGCGCTGATTTTTCTGTGATGATGATGGAGTTGTCATCGGTCAACGCATTTTTTGGATTTCCGTGAACAAAGTCAATATCCAACACATCGAACAGGCCTGGCTCGATGGCGTAAACGTATTCCAAGAGCACATCATTCGTGTTTGGTTTCTCGATGCGCGCATCCCAGAATCTGCGGAAGCGGACAACCTTATCGATCTCCGAAAAATCGCGCTTCAGCACTTCGCCCTCATTGTAACCAACCGTGGCATACATCTGGGACGTACCATCATTCACCGACCGCCAGCCACCGTTGAGTCGGTAGATTCCATCAATCTTTGAGTGATTACGGTCGTAAGTGAACTCATCGTAAACGAACAAAAATATCAGGATCGAACAGGTGACGCCTAATGTCAGGCCGAGGAGGTTGATGATAGAGTAAGCTTTGCTTCGCGAGAATGCCCGAAGTGCAACAGTGATGTAATGCCTGATCATAGGATTCTTTTTCGTGAAAGATGACGGTTTTTATATCTATCGTCTTCCAATCCGGCAAGAATGGAAGAATTTATGCGGTCATTTGATCCAAATG
>DASWTM010000108.1:0-10838 GCA_036402115.1 Chryseosolibacter sp. | reverse complement strand
ACGTAGTCGCGTGAAAGAAGAACCAACAGTGAGTGTTCCGAAGCGCCAAGCACTTTTCGTATGCTGATCTCCTTTGTTCGATTTTGCATGGCGAGTGATGCGAGGCCATACAATCCGAGGCTACCAATCAAAATGGCAAGGAGAGTTGTAAGACTTACGATCTTTCCAAGATTCTGATCGCTGCGGTATTGGGCATTGAGTGTTTCATCAACAAATTGAAAAGCAAATTCTTCCCCCCCTGTTAATTTATCCCACACCTGTTCAATGGCGGCCAATGTCTCGCTTGTATTTCCTGGTTTCAACCTGATGAACAGTTTCGGAATAGGGCTATTGCTTACGTTGATGTTTTCAGTGCCCGAAAGGACAACCGTTGGATCCATCGCCATCACCAGTGGATCAACCTTTGTATAGAGTGACTGGTAATTGAAGTCCTTTACCACACCAATAATCTCGTGATCCTCAAAGTTCTTTCCTGGAATCTTCTTCCCGATAGGATCTGTCCAGCCAAACATTTTTGCAAACGCTTCATTTACGATCAACGATCGTCTAACATCGGAAGGATTATCAGTGGAGAAATTTCTTCCAGCAAGCATTTCCATTTTCATCGCTGGCAGAAATTCATCATCAATCGTATTGTAGTTGAAGTTTCGATAAACCCCCTGGTCGTCAGTAAAACCAATGTTGACCCAATTGCCATTTCCGAAATCATGTGATGATGCACTGACCGAAGTTATTTGTGGAATTACGGACAATTCACGCTTAAATTGTTCCGCTTGCTCAAAACCTTTGGGAACGCGTTCGCGCATTCCTCTTCCTGAATTCACATTCAGTTGAATCACGGCAAGCTGTTCTTTATCAAAGCCGAGATTTTTCGATTGCAGGTAATCCAACTGCTGTCGCATGAGCAGCGTGCTTGAAATCAGAAATATCGATAAGACAAGTTGCACACCAACGAGTATTTTTCGCAACGTTTGCTTACTGCTTCCGCTTTGCAGCGCTCCCTTCAACACTGCAATTGGTCTGAACGATGAAAGCACAAAGGCAGGATAACTACCCGCAAACAGGCCGATAACACCAATCAAGACCAGGCTCATGATCACGAAGAAACCATCAACCTGCAACACCAGTGTCTTGCCGGAAAGATTGTTGAACATCGGGAGCGCCAGATAAGAAAAACCGATTCCGATGAATAACGCGAGCAAGGTGATGATCACCGCCTCACCAATAAACTGCACAATCAGTTGCTGACGTTGAGCGCCCGCAACTTTGCGAATACCAACTTCCTTCGATCGCTTCATGGACTTACCGATTGACAGTGTAACGAAGTTGATGCAACCGACTATCAGGATTAGTGCTGCAATAGCCGACAAAACATACGAATACTTTGGATCGCTCACGGGAGCAATACCTGCCGGCAAGGATGTATCAAGGTGAATTTTGGTTAATGGCTGTAGTCCAACGAAATATTTGCTCTTCTCATAATCATCGCCCAGCAATGGCTTGAATACTGAAGGAAACTTTTTTGACAACTCCGCAGGGTCTACGCCTGGCTTCAGCAAGATATAGGTTTCCGGGGTGATGTTAAACCACCCACTGGTGAGCACTTGTTGGTTATAGAGTCTTGGGTAGTTAAGATCAGAAATGACCATACCGAATCGGATGCTCGAATTCATCGGTGGATCTTTGAAAATTCCCTTGACCGTAAAATCTTCAAACCGCTCTCCTAACTGCAAGGAGACGGTTTTTCCCACGGCATCCTCCGACCCAAAAAATCGCTTAGCAAATTCTTCAGTCAACAAAATGGCAGATTGGTCCCTAAGAATGTCTGTCTTCTCGCCCTGCACCAATTCAAAATCAAACATCTCGAGAAGGTCAACACCTGCTATCATTGCAGTTTCTGAAAACAGTTTTTCATCAACACGAATCTGTGTTCCAATATTGTTTCTCCTCACCATCATCTCCACTTCGGGTAGATTGTCTTTCAACGCGGGACCAAGCGGAAAAGGCGTAGTGATATCAACGAATTGCTGATTGACGCCCCAATCTTCAATAACATATGCTCTGTAGATTCTGTCTGCCTTGGAATGGAACCGGTCAAAAGTCAGTTCGTCTTTCACAAATAATGTGATCAAGATGCAACATGCGATACCAATGCTCAAACCGAAGATGTTAATAAGCGAATGTGCTTTGCTTCGCCAAAGCGCCCGAAAAGCAATTTTGAAGTAATTTGTAAGCATATAGTGTTGGTTGTTATTCTCAAAGATTGGAATTCCGCGTTACGCGGGCCACAAAGTGGTCATCAGCTCATTTTCCGATGTATTGAACCGTCAAATAGTTGTACTGAGGGGTTGGCGCGATAATTTTATAGGACGGTTTTTCTACATATTAAACCGTAGCGTAATGAAATATCAATGGGGATCGTGGAAAGGTAAGCCAAACCGGCATCAGATGGTTGTTGATAACCACACTCCGACTAAAACCACGAAATTAAATGGCTACGGCATGGGCGTGACCTTTACTACCCGCTGTTTCCAATGGGATAAAAATTTTTCAGCAACGGTTGAAGCCATGCGCTTTTATGAGCCGCTGTCGAGCCACCGGTTTTAAAAAATTGGCAATTGGCAACCCCGATAGAGATCGGGAGCAGTTGGCAAATTAACGCGACCATCTTAAGACCGCTATTAAATTGTCGTTCACACGAAGCTGCAGTCGGCTAAAATTGCCGCCATTCGACCCTACAGAATTTTAAGCTCCATCCCTATTGCCTGCTGCCTGGTTTTCTTCATACCTCGGTTTAAGGAATGCTTTTTTAAAGAAGCGCTAAGGAAAGAGGAGGAATTGTGAAGTACGATAATAATATTCATTTCGATATAGTAGACTTTAAACTCGCTGCCATTCGAGTCGATGTCGAGTTGGTTAGCAACAAGCCAGGCAGGCGCAGTAATCCGATTCCGACAGGTCCCGAAGAAGAGGACGATGAACCTGCAAAACCTGGAAAAACTGACCCGGCAAAAAAGAAAAAGAAGAAAAGCATCTATGAAGTTACGTACTGACCTTGCAAACCCGATTCAGCATGTCAACATCATCCGTCATATAATTTCCGATGACGGGACGTTTCCAAATAACGGACACCTCGCGTTAATCATCTATCGTAACGCGCTACATTTCGGGTCGTCCCATGACTCAAAAGACGTTGAACAATTTCTGGAAAGTAACGGCTGGACCAATTCGTGGGTGAACGGTGTCTTAGATTACCATCATTACCATAGCACCACGCACGAAGTGCTGGTCGTCATTGATGGTTCGACCCGAATTCAATTTGGTGGACCTTCTGGAATTTCACTGATGGTAGAAACAGGGGATGTTATTATCATTCCTGCCGGAGTCGCTCACAAGAATTTAGGTGGTGAAGAAGATTTCAAATGTGTCGGTGCGTATGCAGAGGGAAGGGATTATGATATGAACTATGGAAAGCCTGAAGAACGGCCTAAGACTGATGAAAACATTAAGAATGTTCCGTTGCCGGCCAGTGATCCAGTCTTCGGAATGAGCGGCCCCTTAATTAAAGAATGGGCCGCAAAACCGGACGATGTCCAGGAAGTCCTTTAAAAAATAAAACCCACCAGCTCGCACTGATGGGTTTACCTTGAATTGTTCGATCGGTTTCATTACGAAAGCCTTCTCTTCGATTCAGTCTGCACACTCGATGCAAACAATTCGTGGCGTATTAACACCTCACGGTATGGCAAATCATGGGTATCGGTTGATGCAAATCTTTTTACCGCTTCACCGGTGCTCGTTTCGACACCGATGCGCTCAAGCTTGATATGGAGTTCACCATTTATACTTGCTGTTGAGCTGCTGACAACGAGCTTCATATCGTCATATTTCGTCCCACCTTTGTTATCCGTTACTGTCAGTCGGAAGTAGTAAGTACCAGCAATGAGGTTTGACGCCCACAGTTTCGGTGTTGTTGTATTAGACATCGAAATCGATGGACCGGAAACTTTCGTCCATTTGTAGGACGCGATGCTACCATCCGGATCAGAGGCGCTCCCTACGATTGTCATTCCTTTATTCGATGTTACTTTATCAGCACCAGCACTTACAATCGGAAGTTTATTCGTGGTGGTCGAGGATGACGAAACAACAACTTTTACATCGTCATATTTTGAAGCACCCTTGTTGTCCTTCACTGTCACGCGGAAGTAATAGGTTCCGGATGGCATGTTTGAAGTACTCAACTTTGATGTGGTGGTTCCACTCAGAGTACACGCGCTGCCACTTGTTTTAGTCCAGGTGTAGCTCGCAATCGTGCCGTCAGGGTCAGACGCAGTTGCCTGCAGTGATGTAGCGTTAGTCGGCAAATAAATTGTCTTATCGCCTCCGGCATTCACAACAGGAGCCTGGTTCTCAATAACAGTTGTTCCGCCAGACGTTGAACCATTGGTGAAGCTCAGCATCCAGTTGAGTGCGGTTGTCTCTTTATAGACTTTATCCCAGATCACGTGGCCCATGCCAGGGAAAATGGTGAACTTTGCCAAAGGGCTTGGCTTCGGTGTTGACGCGTTGATGGCGTTGATCATTTTCTGAGTAACGGTGTAAGACACCACATAATCCTTGTCACCATGAAAGCCCCACGTTGGCACATTCTCAACAGCAAGTTTGTACGCAGAGGTGAGCGCGTTATAGCCGCTGCAGATCGGTAAGATAGCTGCCCAGGTTGACGGATAAGCCGTTGCAACTGACCACACTCCTCCTCCACCCAGGCTGAGACCCGTCAGATAAACTCTACGGTTGTCGATACGGAGGTACTTTTTAACGTGATTAAGAACTTCAATAACATAGTCCCCAGTCCATCTACCCATCGAGGTTTTCAGCTGGGGAGAGATAAGTATGAACGGATATTGCTGACCATACTTCACATATTTCGGAAGCCCAACGTTATCCACAAGCTCGAGTGAAGCCAGTGTGTTGCCTTTCTCCTTGATACCATGCAAGGAGATCACGATCGGATAATTGTTGGAATTTGAACTGTAGCCTTGAGGAAGGTATTCGAGATAACCTGTTCCTGCTGACGTCATTTTTGCTGTCTGTTGTGCGAAGGTTTGTGAACATAGCAGGCTGGCTACTATGACCAGGAGATAAGTGATTTTGATTTGCATTCTTCTCAAATTTCAACGTGGTCACTCCTCTCACAGGCAGAGTGATCCACACGTTAGGTGGTAAATAATTTTTTTTACTTTGGTAACGGACTAACGAAAGCGCAAATCGGATGATGGCATGATCTTTTTATCATGTACTTCGCCAAGTAAATCATCAGATTGCTTTTCTCAGGAGACTTGCTATCCTCGCCATGGATAGCCCCCAGCACGCATTCATTTTTTTGATCGCCACAAAGAAAGGCTTAAACTGTCTGTGTACAATTTTTGATCAGATGAACGGGCCTATGTTTCGAAGACTTGCCGATAATCAAGATTAATGTTCCCACAAAGATTGAGAAGTAAACTCTGCAAACGTTACTGACATTGTAGAACGAACAACCATAGGACTGCTTTACTGCTGCTCCATTTTTTTCTTAGCGGCAATACACCAAAGAAGTTCATTAACAAAATTTGCCGCTCTCTTCTCCAGTGTCGCTTCAAGAAGTATTCCATTCTCATCCATTGATTTATTCACATTCGGAACTGGAAACATCGCGGGCACTGTCCATGCGCGAATCTTCCATAATGTGAACTGCAGCGAAGTGATAACCTGGGTGCCACCAAAATTCCCATCAGAAACTGTTGAAATTGCAACCGGTTTTCGATGCCATTCGTCATATAGCAAGTCAATCACATTTTTTATACTAGCGGGGTAACCGCCATTATACTCGGGAGTGACAATGATAACGCCATCGGATGACTTGATTTTTGAGGCGAAGTCTAGCACAGCGGCAGATGGATTCGTTTGGTATTTCAACCGCTCATCAAATACCGGAAAGTTGTATACGCGGAGATCAAGTATTTCTGCTATGGCAAGATTTCTGGATTCGATAAATTGTTTGAAGAAGAGTGCTACGCGGTTGCTCGCGCGACCAGTACGAACGCTGGCAGCGATAATTGAAATATGTGGCATTAAAAAAGAGTATTACTTTGCGAATATAACCATTGATCCCAACTTAACTATATGGCCTCACCAAACCTCGCAGCCGGATTATTGATGTGTAAACCTGAAGGTGGTGCGCTTTATTTTTTTCTCGTTCATCCGGGCGGGCCGTTTTTTAAGAACAAAGATGCGGGAGCCTGGACAATACCGAAGGGTGTCCCTGAGCCCAATGAAGAACTACCCACCGCAGCGATTCGGGAGTTTGAAGAGGAAACCGGGATCAAGCCTTCC
Source organism: Chryseosolibacter sp. (assembly GCA_036402115.1). Taxonomy (GTDB): domain Bacteria; phylum Bacteroidota; class Bacteroidia; order Cytophagales; family Cyclobacteriaceae; genus Chryseosolibacter. The sequence continues at coordinate 4,460 of DASWTM010000108.1, read as the reverse complement.
GGTGAATTTCATCCGCTGGGCACGGTGCAGCAAAGAGGAGGAAAGATTATTCATGCGTGGGCCTTTTCCGGACAGTGGGAAGCAAACGATGGTATAACCTCTAATACATTTTCACTGGAGTGGCCACCTAAGTCTGGAAAATTTCGTGATTTCCCTGAAGTGGACAGGGCTGGGTGGTTTGCCTATGAAGAAGCTGTTCAAAAGATTAATCCAGCTCAGACTGCTTTCTTGGATCGGGCAAAACAGTTTTTCTAGCAGAGTGTACTATTGCTAAAGGGCGTTACCTCTTCGCTGCCGAATGATACCCTTAACGGTTGTCACCAGGTCGCGGTAAAGATCGAGGCGGTTTGGCTTTTGAAAGTAAGACTGGCATCCGAGCGCGAGGCATCGCACCTCATCTTCTTTGCTTGCGGATGCTGTAAGTATAATAACAGGGATGCGACTAAGGTCCGGATTGCTCTTGATCTGATGGAGTGCCTGGAATCCATCAAGCAGTGGCATGTTCAAATCCAGAATGATCACATCCGGTTTTGCTGTTGTGGTTATCAAGCGTTCCATGAGTTGCTGCCCATTGCTTGCTGTATCAACAGGCCCCTTGTAACTGTTGGTAACAAGCGCCTCCTGAACAAACTCCAGGTCATCAACATCATCATCAACAAGATATACCATACCAATTATTTATTTTATACTTGCATACCGGCCGCGGCCCTTCCTTGAGCCGGCAACTTACCAAATCATCATTATGAAAAAAAGCGTATTACTCCGAAACAACGTCAAAATTTCCGGCAGTGGAGTACAGCCAATGCTCTTTGCACACGGCTTCGGGTGTGATCAGAATATGTGGCGCTTTGTTATTCCATCGTTTGAGAAAGATTATAAAGTTGTCGCTTTCGATTATGTGGGCGCAGGTAAGTCCGACCTGGAGGCTTACAATAGCGAGCGATACAGCAACCTCAATGGGTATGCGCAGGATGTGCTCGATATCTGCAGTGAATTGAATTTGCGCGATGTAATATTTGTCGGACACTCCGTCAGCGGCATGATCGGAGTGCTTGCATCAATCAAGGCGCCCGAATATTTTTCAAGACTTATTCTCGTAGGCCCCTCCCCTTGCTACATCAATGACAGCTCCTACAGGGGAGGGTTCGAGCGCAAAGATGTAGAAGAACTTCTTGACACCATGGATCGCAATTTTATCGGCTGGGCAAATTTTTTAGCTCCGGCTATAATGAAGAATCCTGACCGACCCGAACTCGGTCGCGAACTCACGGACAGCTTTTGCTCGACAGATCCAAAAATAGCGCGCGAATTTGCCGCTGCCACTTTCTTCTCGGATAACCGTAAAGACCTGTTGAAGGTGGGAACGCCTAGTTTGATTCTGCAGTGTTCGGAAGATATTATTGCCCCCCTATCGGTTGGCGATTATCTTCACGCACATTTAAAAAACAGTGATTTAAAAGTAATGAAGGCAACAGGGCATTGTCCACATATGAGTCATCCTGAAGAGACAATCATGCTGATGAAAGAATACCTAGACGCGGCCTGATGCAAACGGATCGGCTACTCGATAACGCACCGTGCGGATACCTGGTGTTCCAGGATAATGGAATAATCCGTTGGGTTAACACCACGCTGCTCACCTTCCTCGATCTTCAGAGCACTCAGGTCATTGGCAAAAATATTGAAACACTACTAACACTTGCAACCCGCGTTTTCTATAACACACATTTCTTCCCACTCCTGAAACTGCATTCCAAGGCGGATGAGATCTTCTTACAGTTCAGGACGTCTGGCAACATAGATCTCCCTGCGCTGGTAAATGCCGAACGAAAACAGCACGGTGACGAATATCTGAATCACTGTGTTATCATGCCCGTGCATCAACGCAAAAAATATGAAGAGGAAATTTTACTTGCGAAAAAGCAGGCCGAGCACGCAATGAAAGAAAATCATCAGCTTCAGGAATTGAAAGCTTCCCTCGAAAAGAATTCGCTTGCCCTCGAAAGTCTGTATCGTCAGCAAGTCGCTGCCAACGAAAGCCTGCTTCAATTCAGTAAGATCATTTCACATGACCTGCAAGAACCGATTCATAAGATTCAGCTTTTTGCTGATCGGATTGTAACAAAAGAAAAAGTCTCCGAACGATCGCAGCAGGACCTGCGTAAAATAGATAAGGCGGCTGAACGTTTGCGCATGCTCACACGTGCACTCGAACACTACATCAGGATTGATGCAGAAAAATCGGTGACTGAACTGGACCTGAACAAAGTCATTCGTAAAGCAGAGACCCAGGCTCACGAACAACGCAAGGTATCGGACTACGAACTCATTGTAGATCATATGCCATTGATTGATGGAGTCGAAGACCAAATGACCTTACTATTTTTTCATTTGTTTGATAACGCGTTTCAGTTTAGGGACCCAACACGGAAACTTTCCATCCACATCACTGCGGTTTCATTGGATGAAAACCTGTACAGACTATCGCCCAACCGTTACCGGTATGCCGAACATATTCGTATCACCTTTCGGGATAACGGCATTGGGTTTGACATGCACTACAAGGACTACATTTTCAAAATCTTAAAGAGAATTTCACCTTCTGATCATGGCCTCGGTGTCGGGCTTGGTTTGATCAAGAAGGTAGTGGACAATCATGCGGGAACAATCGAGGTTAACTCAATCGAAGGAAGCGGAACCACATTCACGCTAACACTGCCTAGACGACTGCACACCATGTAAGCATTCAAATTTACGGTGCATTTCTTTTGAACTCTTAACCCGAGTTTGTATATTTATTTGACAACGCGAAATCCCTCCCGCCCCGCTCCTGTGTTGTTTCAACGGAAGGCCTTGAACGCTGCATAAAGCGACTTACGTAACCTTCAAATAAAACCCCATGAAAATCTCTTCCGACCTGAGACAGCGAGGAAACAAGGTTTCTTTTCTGTTAGTACTTACCGTTTTAGTGTTATCACAAGCAAGCGTGGCTCAAACGGCTACGCCTGTATTTGCCCGCGTCATCGCACAAAAGGTCCCAGCGGGGAAAGAACAAGAGTTCGAAAAATTTATGAACGATGTTATGAAACCCGTTCACCAGCTCCGCAAGCAAAAAGGAAAAATCATCAATTGGTACTTTTTTAAGGTGCATTTTACTGGAGCCAATGATGCCTACAACTATGTTGCAGTTCACTACTACAACTCGTGGTCCAACACGGAAGACAAAGAACAGTGGGGTGAGCTGATGAAAGAAGCGAATCCCAAGGCGGACGTGGCAGCACAGTCCGCGAAGATGCGCGAACTCAGGACCGTAGTAAGCAACCAACTTTATTATCGCCAGGCCGCCATTGATCCAAAAACTCCTGCCAACTTTAAGTATGTCACGATTGACTTTATGAAAGTCAAACCCGGGATGGCAAGCGAGTACATGAAAGTAGAAGATGAGTGGAAACCCTTTCATCAACACCTTGCTGACAATGGAAAAGCGGGGGGATGGGGCCTCTGGTCGGTAATATTTCCAGGCGGCTCAAGTGGATCTCACGATTTCGTTACGAGTTCACGTTACAGCAATTATGCACAGCTGGGCGAACTCGATTATGCTGCAACCATGAAAGCTGTTTATCCTTCAAAAGATTTACAGACGATCTTTGACCATGCGGAGAAGTCGCGCGACCTGGTCAGAAGCGAGTTATGGGAGCTTATCGCAGGTTTGCAATAGCCACACTTGATTTAGCCTACTCCGAAATTTTCGGACTGGGCTAAATCAATATATAGTTCAATCAAATTAATTTACGCTACTGCCATTGAGTAGATATTGTTTTACAAACTCGATGGTTGCGTAAAACTGAAAGTCAACGTTATTTTTCTTTCGGAAGCCATGACCTTCGTCTTTTGCCATGAGAAACCAAACTGATCCGCCATTTGCCCTGATCTTGTCCTTCATCTGAATTGACTCCGTAAACGGCACACGCGGGTCGTTACCCCCCTGTACTATAAAAATCGGTTTGGATATTTTATCGGTGTGATTCAGCGGTGCAATCTTTTCAAAATACGCAGCCATTTCAGGATTGCGCTCATCGCCATACTCCACCCGTCTCAAATCCCTTCGATATGCTTCCGTATTTTTCATGAACGTATTAAAATTCGAAATGCCTACTACATCCAACGAGCACCTTATTTTGTCGTTGTACAAATAGGCAACCGCAAGCGTCATATAACCTCCATAACTTCCACCTGTCACCATGATTCTTTCCTTGTCAAGAGAAGGCTGCGTAGCAATCCAGTCGATGAGCGCTCCAATATCCTGGACAGATTCCTCGCGCTTCATCCCATTATCGAGATCGAGAAACGTCTTGCCGTATCCGGAAGAGCCGCGAACATTCGGATAGATGATTGAAACCCCAAGCTCGTTGAGAAAATAATTGGATCGAGCAATGAACGTAGGCCGCGCTTGACCCTCC
>DASWTM010000107.1:0-7521 GCA_036402115.1 Chryseosolibacter sp. | reverse complement strand
GCAGGATGAATGCCGTGTTCGATAGCATACTGTTCGGCCGGAAGACCAAACGCATCGAAGCCCATCGGGTGAAGAACGTTAAAACCCTTCAACCGCTTGTAGCGTGAGATGATATCGGAAGCGATGTAGCCCAGAGGGTGGCCAACGTGAAGCCCCGCCCCGGACGGATACGGGAACATATCGAGGGCATAATACTTCGGTTTGGTCGACTTGTTGTCAACCTTATAAACCTGACGTTTTTCCCACTCCTTACGCCACTTTTCTTCAATCTTCTTAATCTCTTCTTTGCTGTATTCGGCCATTTTCCGTTAAAAATTGCTGTACGAACCGCAAAAATAAGCCAATCCGTGGAATTGCCTATCCCCGAAAGGCCACAACTCATCTCTTTTCTTCGACAGCCCGGTAACACGAATTATTACCGCAGCCCGCCCTCGGACATATTTGCCTCGGAAATCGCCATAACCCATGAAACAAACACTACTTCTGATTTTCATCACTTCCTTTTCCACTGCCCTTGCGCAAACCGCGATTAGCGGAAAAGTGGTGGACGGGAGCAATCAAGCCGTTCCGATGGCGAACGTCTTCCTGAAAAACACATACGATGGAAACACTGCGGATGAAAATGGAAACTTTTCATTTACAACGGAGGAAAAAGGCGACCACATTCTGATTGTGCGATTGATCGGCTTCAAGGAATCTGTTCAGGCTGTTACCCTTTCGGGCAAACCAGTGGCGATCGACATCGAGCTGAAGGAAGAGATCAGCGAGTTAAAAGCCGTAACCATTTCGGCTGGGTCGTTTGCAGCAAGTGATGAATCAAGAAGGACAGTTTTTCGTGCTGTGGATATTGCCACAACAGCTGGAGCTACCGCTGACATTGCGGGTGCATTGAACACGCTTCCGGGTACACAAAAGAATGGGGAGAGCGGCCGGCTGTTCGTTCGCGGGAGTGATGGTAACGAAGTAAAAACATTCATTGATGGAATGCTTGTGCTCGATGCGTATAGCCCGTCTGCTCCGAATACACCCTCGCGCGGAAGATTTCTTCCATTCATGTTTAAAGGAACGAGCTTTAGTACCGGTGGATATTCAGCTGAATTCGGTCAGGCGCTGTCATCAACTCTGGCTCTGGACTCGAAAGATGAAACCACGCAATCCAGAACGGACTTTGGATTGCTTTCCGTGGGTGGTGACGTTGCTCACACTCAGGCGTGGAAGGGCGGATCGGTAGCAGGTAAACTCCAATATACTAACCTGACTCCTTACATGGGATTGATCAATCAGGAGGTCGACTGGATTTCTGCGCCAGTTTCCTGGGAAGGAGTTGGGTCGTTGCGTCAGCGCGTAAAAAAGAACGGGATCGTTAAAGTGTATGGAAATTTTAATCGCTCGGAATTTTCCTTGAACAACCAAGACATCGATGATCCAACGCTCACGCAATACTTCAAACTCACCAACGATTACAACTACATCAACACATCTTACAAAGACCTACTGAAAGGTGACTGGATGATTCGAGGAGGAGTCGCTTACACTAGCCTCGGAAATAAATATGATATCGGCAATGACGTGACCAATGAATCGGAAAAAGGTGCACACACAAAAGTTGCAGTTGAAGGATCGATCACAGACCATGTAGAATTGAAAACCGGTATTGAAGTATTTACAAGAGAGTTTTCCCAAGACGGAACGCAGGAGGGCAGCCCGTTCTCGCTCGGATTCGATGAGGTCATCACAGCAGGTTTTGTTGAAACCGATTTGTATGCGAGTAACAATTTTGTAACACGAGCTGGGGTTCGCGTTGAACAAAACAGTCTGACGGAAAAAATCACTGCAGATCCGCGCGTGTCACTTGCTTACAAAGTCGGTAATAACGGTCAATTTTCGCTGGCGTGGGGTAAGTTCAGGCAAACTGCCAAAAACGAATGGCTGAGACTAAACACTTCGCTCGAAGCCGAGAAGGCAGACCACTACATTCTGAACTATCAACGCATCGAGAACAACAAAACATTCCGCGTTGAGACATACTACAAAAAGTATGATAACCTCGTTAAGATTGAAAACGGAGTTGTGACCAACAACGGCTACGGCTACGCGCAGGGATTGGAAGTCTTCTGGAGAGACAACGAATCATTTGACTACCTTGACTATTGGGTTTCATACTCCTTCCTCGACACAAAACGTAATTACCTGAATTTTCCTAACGAAGCTGCACCGAGCTTCTCATCGAAGCATAACCTGTCACTGGTTGGCAAGTACTTCGTGACAAAACTAAAGAGCCAATTGGGTGCAACCTTCTCATACACCAGCGGACGACCCTACAACGATCCAAACGAAATGAAATTCAACGGAAGCCGAACTCCATCTTACCAGGATCTCAGCTTCAACTGGAGCTACCTGCCCAAACCTTATCTGATTGTTTATTTCTCATGCACAAACCTGGTTGGACGCGACAATATTTTCGGATATGAATACGGTTCAGCGCTGAACGAGCAGGGCCTGTACAACAGCAGGGCTATACGCCAGCCCGCACCGCGTTTCTTGTTCCTTGGAATCTTCTTAACACTTTCAAAAGATAAATCTGTAAACCAATTACCAACCCTGTAAATAGAAATGATTATGAAACAATTAACGATCATTCCCATTCTGATTGCTGTGCTTTTCTTCGCGCTCGTCAAAACAGCTTTTGCGAACGATGGCAAATATGTCGAAGCAATGAAAAAAAATATCGAGGCCGTTTACAAAGCGCAAACGATCGAGGAATTGCAGGCTTCTGTCAACGCCTTTCAACGTATTGCGGATGCGGAGAAAACCAAGTGGGAACCATATTACTATGCAGCGTTAGGCAGCATCCTCATGGCAACACGTGAAGAGGTTGGGGCGAAGAAAGATGAATACCTGGACCGCGCCATGGAGTTTGTCAAAAAGTGTAAAGAGATTACTTCGGATGAATCTGAAGTCATCACACTCGAGGGCTTCGTTTACACGATTCGCGTCACAGTAGATCCGGCTACACGAGGTCCACAATTTGCCGGACTGGCAATGCAAACGTATGGAAAAGCCATCGCGCTCAATCCAGAAAATCCAAGGGCGCTATCCATGCTTGCCCAGATGCAATACGGGACAGCGCAATTTTTTGGCTCATCCACAGCAGAAGCATGCGCAACACTCGACAAATCGCTCGAAAAATTCTCGACTTATAAATCAGATAATTCACTTGCTCCGATGTGGGGAAAGAAAGGCGCAGAAGATTTGAAGGCACAGTGTAAATAAATCGAACTTCAACTATGCTTAAGGTTGCTAACTTTTACGCAATTTTGAGTATTAACGATCGTGTTGCATGCAAAACCGTTTAGCTGTCGAGCCGTGTCCAAAAAGGAACGTGTGGATTGAACTCAGGGACATCGCCATGCTTATTGCATTTGGGTTTATCATGACCTTGACAGGATTCAGTTGCCGCAATTGCAGATTTCCCAGTACTGAATTCTGGATTCTCGGCTCGTTCACATCACTGGTTTGGGTGGTCTTGTGGAAAGGAAACGATTACCTGGGAGCATACATTTCGTCAAAGATTTCCTGGATAAAATTTCCGGTTAAGCGCTTTACAATTGGAGTGATTTCAACGTTTGCCTTTACTCTAACATCAATTTATTTGCTCAGTGTATTGTGGAAAGCAATATTCCACGTGAATATTTCGTACGGGGTGTTGTATTCAGTCATCATCACGGTAATCATCTCGCTGTTCCTTCATGGTCGTGCCTTTCTGCTCAACTGGCAACAAAGCAAGATCGATGCAGAACGACTACAGCGCGAGAACATCACGGGCAAATACGAGGCGCTTAAAAATCAGGTGAATCCCCATTTCCTGTTCAACAGTCTTAATGCTCTGACAAATCTTGTTTATGAAGATCAGGATCGGGCGGTCAAATTTATTAAACAGTTGTCCGAAGTTTATCGCTACGTATTGGACACTCGCGATCAGGAAATCGTCTCGCTGAGTCATGAAATCAAATTTCTCGAATCCTATATTTACCTTCAACAGATTCGTTTCGAGAAAAGATTGAACATCGAGATGGACATGAGTGATCGGAATGCGTTTGTCACTCCGCTAGCACTTCAGATGCTGATCGAGAATGCGATCAAACACAACGTTGTGTCGGCTGACGATCCGTTGAAGATCAGACTCTATCAGGACAATGGCCGCGTCATCGTAGAGAACAACTTGCAACGAAAGTCCATACTGGCAGAACCATCGGCAGGTGTCGGACTGGAGAATATTGTAAAGCGGTATGAATTGCTGACCGATAAGAAGGTAGAGGTGATTGATGGACCGGATAAGTTTATCGTAAAGTTACCCTTACTCCATCGCGAACAAGTATGAAGATTCTCATCATTGAAGACGAGCCACACGCAGCCCAGCGCTTGCAATCGCTTGTGAAAGAAATCATTCCTGATGCGGAGATTCTAGGCAGCATCGATACCGTAAAAAGATCAGTGGAATGGCTAAGCGCGAACCACAAGCCCGACCTGATCTTCATGGATATCCAACTTGCCGATGGGTTGAGTTTTCAGATCTTCGATCAACATGTCATTGACTCACCGGTAATTTTCACTACGGCTTATGATGAATACGCGCTGAAGGCTTTCAAAGTCAACAGCATCGATTACATTCTCAAGCCTGTCGATAAATTGGAATTACAGTCAGCGCTGAATAAACTCAAAAAGCTCGCAGGAAATCCTCCCTCGAATCAAAAGGACGTTTTGAGTAATATTAGTCTGGCTGTTGAAATGCTGTTAAAAAAATATAAGACAAGATTTGTCGTGAAGGTAGGAGAGCACCTTCGAACGATTGAAGTGACGTCCATTCGTTATTTCCTGAGTCAGGATAAGACAACGTTTTGCGTAACGGAGGATAATCGAAATCACATTCTAGACTACACCCTCGAACAGCTTGAGGACATGCTCGATCCAGCCGATTTCTTCCGAATCAACCGCAAGTATCTCGTCAGGTCGAATGCTATTCAGGACATCATTAACTACACCAACAGCCGCCTGAAGTTGATCCTAAAAGGTTCGCAGGACAGCGACATCATTGTAGCGCGCGAACGTGTGCAGGAATTTAAAAGTTGGCTGGACCGATGAGCTAAGGATAAAGAGCTAGGCTATGCGCCATGGCTATGGCAATAACCGTTGAAGAAACTCGCGTTCACAAGTCCGCGTGACGTATCGTGAAACCAAAGCGCAACCAAGCCATCGCCATAGCCAAAAGCCATAGCCACCAGACCAACTATTTCAGTAGCTCTCTCAACAAATCGATATCCGATTGCTTTAACGGTTTCGTGATAAACTGAATCACGTTCTTGTTTTCAAATGCCTGTTCACGATCGCTAAGACTATTGGAACTGGTGAGAACTACAATACGCGCCTTGCTTTGGACCTTTTGGGGTAGCGATTCGAAGCCCTTGAGGAATGCGAAGCCGTCCACTTCAGGCATATTCAGATCGAGAAAGATAATGTCGGGCGGCTCCTGGCCATCGATATTTCGCAGCCAGTTCAGTGCATCGGTTGCCGACTTATAAGAAACCAGCTGATGCGAAAAATTGTAAACTTCGAGGAATCTTCGTTGGATGAAAAGGTCGATGTCACTGTCATCGATAAGCATGGTTTTGTTCACCTTGATTGCCATAGTTTCGCACGTGACACCTATTCATCTAAACTTACCAAAAAACCACTCAAATACCAGAAATTTCGCCCGAAAATGTACTTACTCGTTTTATTGGATTAAAAAATGTGTTAAAATTGAATCTTCTAAACCTATTAATGACCTTGAATGGACTTCGGTCGATTTTCTAGAAAAACTTCAATCGATGGACATTTTTAAAAACAACAAATACTTTATGAAATTCAAGCAACCTATTTCGTTCTTTTTTAGTGTTCTTCTGGCTGCGGGTTTGGCATCTTGTGCTTCTTCAAGCGAAGACAAATCCAAAAATTCCGAAGATTTCGATGAAGCAAACAAATCGCTTAAAAATCAGATCGAAGATGTTGTTTACAATATTCCTTCGCCTTCTGAGATTCCATACCTCCTTCAGGCCACGGGCGCAGAATTCAACGAGACGTTGTTACACGACCGTAAGAAAGTTGATTCTTACAACACCAAGAATGATAAGGCTGCGATGAACCTCGGTGTGTACGTGGCTGACATAGGTTATCTGACCTCGTATGACAAAACTCAGGATGCTATCGATTACCTCGCGGCTTGCAAAACGCTTGCAGACAACCTTGGCCTGATCGGCACTTTCGACTCCGAACTCGGCAAACAATTCGAGGCAAACATCTCCAACAAGGACTCACTCGCCCATCTTCTTGACAGAACCATTAAGCAAGCGGAAGCATTTTTGATCGATGACAACAGAAACAAACTCGCTTCCCTTATTGTAACCGGAAGCTTTATCGAAGGTCTTTACATCTCAACAGGGTTGATCAAGTCGTATCCAAAAAATATCCTTCCCGAAGACAGCCGCAATCTCGTACTGACGCCACTGATGCGCGTGGTGCTGGAGCAACGCAAGGCTGTTTCCGAATTGCTTAAAATTCTTAGCTCTGTTGAGCAGAGTGGCGCAATCGGAACAATCACTGCTGATCTGAAAAACCTGGAAGCTGCGTATTCAAAGTTGAACATTGAAGAGCAGATCAAGAATAATCGCGCTGACCTTGTCTTGACTGACAAAAATCTTGAGGAGATTACGACAATTGTTGAGAAGGTAAGAAAAGACATTACAGAATAGCCCACTGACTTGCATCGGGCCAAAAGGACTGGTAGTTTTTTACCAGTCCTTTTTTTATTACGAGTTTGCATCTTTCCGTATCTTTAAAGCTTAAGCCTATACCCCATGAGTGAAGCACTGCTGAAAGCCATTCTGCGCCTGTTTGCTGTTGTTGCGAAAGAAGGTGACGTCACCAATCAGGAGCGCGACCAGATCAAAAACTTCCTGGAAGAACATTTGAGTAAGGTTGCTGTCGAGAATTATATCAAGCTGTTTGATGGCTACACGCAGTCCAGTACGGAAAGAGCAGGGGATCCCGCTTCAATCACCAGGCTCTGTGATGAGATCAATCCACAACTGACACAAAAGCAAAAGATTGTAATCCTGGTGGAATTGATTACGATTATTCAGGCTGATGGAAGTGTGTCGGCAGGAGAAGACAAGCTGTTAAAACTTATTGGCGACAACTTCAAGATTGCCGCGGAAGACGTTGAATCAATCAAAACGTTTGTGCTCGGGAAAACGCCAGCTGAGCTTGACCACGAGAATATTCTGATCATCGATGCAGCCAACACTACCTATTCGAAAGCACGTCATTTGGTGCGCCCTCACCTGAGCGGATTCATTGCCGTATTATTTCATCAGAAAACAGAGTTGTATTTCATTAAATATTTTGGACGAACCGACATTTATCTCAACGGTGTGCCGGTAAAGGTCGGAAAGATAAGCGTGCTGGCAGTGGGAAGTCTCTTGC
>DASWTM010000106.1:0-2278 GCA_036402115.1 Chryseosolibacter sp. | reverse complement strand
GTTTTCCAGTGTCAAAAACTTCCGGATCGTCTTTCAGACACCCCGTCATGACAAATGATAATGAAAAAAGTAGTGTTGTTACAATGGATGCTTTCGCGCTATTCATACTTTGGTTTATTTACATTGATTTGTCTGCGGATCAAATCCGGTTTTAAAATCATGCAATGTGACATTAAAGACCAGAGGGGCATCCGGAGGTATTCCATAGAATCCTTCCGCTCCATAACCCAGACGTGACGGAATCAGCAGGGTCGCTGAATCACCTTTTGACAGATAAGGGAATCCGATCTGCCATCCCATAATAACCTGATTCAGGTTAAAGGAAATATTTTCATTCTTGTCGAACTCGCGGCCATTTGCCAACAGTCTTCCGGAATATTTCACCTGCACACAGTGATTTGGGGTAGGTTTAGGACCACTGCCTTTTGTATAGTTGACGATGTAAAGGCCACTTGAGTCCTTTTCTGCTTTTAGATTATTTTCTGTGAGGTACGTGTTGATCATTTTCTCATCGCGAGCATTTACCTTTTCGGTACGCCACTTCATAAAATTAGGCATCGTCATCACTTCTTTTACACTAATGAAATAGGTAAGGGTTCGCGTTGAATCGATTTGTGGTGGAACCGGACGTCTTACGAGTGTCTTAAAGAAGTCAACCACACTGATTGACGCCTTCACGCTATCGCCAACTTTCAACTGGGAGAGCATTTGTGTAATGACATCCTGTTTATTCGTTGTACTGGTGTCTTGCTTTTCAATCGCAGCAGGCATTTCATCTTTGTAACTTTCATTCCAGACCGAGTCTTTTGAATCTCTCAGTTGAAAGTCGAATACCATGATTTCGCCTTTTTTAGGCTCGTCACCACTTCCACTTTTCAAGACAGTATATTTAAAACCTCCTGGCGTTTCTTTTTCAGACTTTTCACAAGACATCAGAACCAAGAAGGATCCGAAGAGCAATACGTACGCAAATTTTATCATGATTATTTAGGTTAGACAATGTTTATAGTAAAAAGGTTGTAAGGCATGAGCCGGTTCAGCTCAGCAATTGATCTTTGTATTGAGGGAGCAGATCGAGAAATTTTTTAAGTGTTTCTTCCAAGGTGGTGTTGGTCTGCCCGCCCGCAGCATTCTTGTGACCTCCGCCTTCAAAATGTTTTCTTGCAAATTCATTAACTGAAAAATCTCCAAGGGAGCGGAACGATAACTTAATGTTTTCTTTTCTGTCGGAAATCAGCACGGACAGCCGAACGCCTTTAATTGATAATCCGTAATTGACCAATCCTTCGGTATCTCCCGTCTGTGAACTAAATTTTTTTAAATCCTCAGCGGACAACGTAATGTATGCTGTTCGATACTGCGGCAGCACCTGAAGTTTTTCACTAAGCACGTAACCCATTAAGCGTAAACGCTCAAGTGTGTTGGTATCATATATCTGTTTTGAAACTTTTGCGGGATCGGCACCGTGTCGAACCAGTGCAGCAGCAGTATTGAAAACATCGATTGTCGTATTGGGATGACGGAATCCACCGGTGTCTGTCATTAGACCCGCATACAAACAATTTGCAATGTTTTCGTCAACCAAATTCTCTTCTCCAAGCTCTGTAATCAGACGATATACCAGTTCAGCTGTTGACGCTGCTGTTTGGTCCCACTGCTCGAAGTCTGCGAATTTTTCCGGTTCAAGATGGTGATCGATGAGCACCTTTTTAGCAGGCGATTTTTCGACCATCATCCCCAATTCGTTAATTCGTTGGAGATTTGAAAAGTCTAAACAGAATATCACGTCAGCTTGGGCAATGAAATCTTCGGCCGCTTTGGGCTTTTCCTTGTGAAAGATGAGCACATCATTGTTTCCTGGCATCCATGTGAGGAAGTCTGGATAGTCGCTTGGCGTGATCACTTTCACCTCGTGTCCTTTTTTCTTAAGGAATCCCGACAATCCAAGAGACGAACCCAAGGCATCGGCATCCGGTTTAAAGTGGGTCAGAATAACCACTTTACGGGCGACTAGAAATAACTGCCGGAAGGCCTCAAGATTCTGCATGTATTCTTAGGGAAACAAGGGGCAAAAATGGTAAAAAAATGTGGAAAGATAACGCTGCAATCACCCTACCCTATGAAAATGCTAGGAAGTTGAAAATGTTAGGATTCAGCGACTTGCAGTACGCTTGAAACTGCTATTTTTGCGCCCAGTTTAAAATAAAGGAAATATGGCTGGTAACAGAACTTTCACCATGGTAAAGCCCGATGCTGTTGGTGCAAATAACACGGGTGC
>DASWTM010000105.1:0-11460 GCA_036402115.1 Chryseosolibacter sp. | reverse complement strand
TGATGAAGACTATCGAGAAGTTCGCGTGACCGGACAAATCCTAATTCAGGATCAACATTTCGATAATGCCATGCGAGCGTGTGGGCTTTCTCCTCCACCATTGAGCCGGGACTCCGCTGGGTGAACAATTCGAGGGTCGGGCGGATTCTCGGCTTCCATGATTGATCGAGGTCTTTTTCCATTTGCCAGATTCCATTCTTCATTCTGACTGCCGCGCCATGCTCTGCTATAAGATTTACCGGGAGACCATCGAACCATTGCTCAAGCGTTTTGCTGTCGCGACCGCTGATAATTGTTGCCTCCGTGCGTGTATCCGCTGACAACACGCTTAATAATTTCAGAAGGTCATCATTTGGAATAGCGAGCTTGGGATGTTTTGCTAGTGGAACTAGTGTACCGTCATAATCGAGGAGCAGATGCCTGCGATGCGCGCGCTTGAAGTTTGCTCCAATCTCACGCAACTCTGACTTCGAAAGATGTTTTGTTGCCTGCTCACGCTGGCTTTCTTTCACCGCCTCGAGTTCCTTTAGAAAATCATTTACCCAATGAATCACCGTGTAATCTTTCAACCGTTTCTGGATCATTTCAAGCCGTTGGATTTGTTCGTCCCGTGGCATTGTAAGTCCAGTGAGGATCGCACTAGCGAGTTCTTGTTTGTCCAGCGGATTCACCAGCACAGCTTCACCCATTTCGTTTGCTGCACCGGCAAGTTCACTGAGAATGAGCACACCTTTATCCTGGCAACTGGCAATGTATTCCTTCGCAACCAGGTTCATTCCATCGCGCAACGGAGTGATCAACCCAACATCCGAGGCGTCATAAAGCGCACATAGTTCGGTAAAAGACAAATGATTGTATCGATAGATGATCGGCTGCCAATGAAGGCTTGAATATTTTCCGTTCAGTCGCCCGACCTGCTCCTCTATCATTTTCCTTCGTTCAGAATATTTAGTTATCACTTGTCGTGATGGAACAACCACTAATACAAAAACGACCTTCTCATGCCACTCAGGATGTTGCTCGAGGAAAAGCTCGAATCCTGTGAGGCGATGGGTAATCCCTTTTGAATAATCCAGTCGATCAACGGAGAAAATAATTTTCCGGTGATTGAAGTTCTGAAGTATCTCTGCCTTCTTCTGTTTTACGTCTGGAAGTTTGGCAGCGTTGTGGAACTTGTCGAAGTCAATCCCTAATGGGAACATGTCTGCCTTTACCACTCGATCTCCCAGCATAATATTTCTGAACTGGTGGTCCAGCCCGGCTACCATCTGCACTGTTTTCAAAAAATGCTGCACGTATTCATGTGTGTGGAAACCGACAAGGTCCGCACCCAATAAACCCTTAACAATTTTCTGCTTCCACGGAGTATGAAGTAGTCTGAAGACTTCAAAGGACGGAAAGGGTATGTGTAGAAAAAACCCAATGGTGATTTCGGGCATCTTCTCACGGATCATTCCTGGCAGCAACATCAGCTGGTAATCGTGTATCCAAAGAATATCGTTTGGCTTCAGGATCGACAGCAATTTGTCCGCAAACATCCGGTTTACTTCTTCATAGGCACGGAAAGTGTCTTCATCAAATTCAACGATCGAAGGGAAGTAATGGAACAGTGGCCATAGCGTTGCGTTGCAAAAGCCGTTGTAATATTTATTGTAAATCTTTGTATCAATGAAGAGCGGTTCAACATTAAAGGCACCAAAATCTTTGTGCGACTTCTCAAACTTTTTCCAGCGCTTCTCGGGAAATTCTCCTGAACCCACCCACCATTTTGAGGGAACATCTGCATGATCTTTTTCGCCATCAAAGTAGCTTTTCAGTGCACTGACTAAGCCCCCGTCACTTTCTTTTAAGATAACCTCACCACTTTTTTCCAATAACTGAAACGGCAGTCGGTTAGAGACCACAATTAATCTTCCTTTATTTTCGTTGTTATCCGTCACTGTCTTTGAATTAAGGTTGTTCCAATCGCGGAATTAGTAATAACCCCGGTTAATTACCTACTCGTCTTATGCTAGCGGTCTTAATGGGACAGGCGTAATCGGGGACCGCAGCCAACTTGCTGATCGAAAAAAAATCATTCCCGCGTGGAAAAAATTGCCGTTGTTGTGGGCGAATCATTAATTTGTCAATAAACCCATTGAAATAAATTTTACTAATGATCAAACAACCTAAACTCACCCTCTCTGAGTTTTTTGATAAGGGAGATCAATTTTACATTCCACACCTGTCTATTGACTCTGTAATTTTTGGTTTTCATGAAGGAGATCTAAAGGTTCTTTTACTTCAGTGGAAAGACTCAAAGAAATGGTGTTTACCGGGAGGCTTCGTTTTGAAGGACGAGCACATTAATGATGCTGCAGTACGCATACTTCAGAATCGAACCGGACTGAATAACATCTATCTACAGCAATTTTACACGTTTGGCGATCCCAAGCGCGCGCGAAAAAATCATGGTGCTAAACAGCCTGCCGAGGTAACAAAAAAGAGCTGGCTCATGGAGCGATTCATCACGGTGGGGTACTGGGCACTGGTAGAGTTTTCAAAAGTGAATCCCACGCCTGACGAATTTTCCCTTGAATGCAAGTGGTGGGATATCACTAAAGTTCCTAAACTCATTCTCGATCATAACGAAATTCTCGAAAAGGCCCTGGACTCGCTGCGACTGCATGTTTACGATTATCCGGTCGGTAAGGATTTGCTTCCGCAAAAATTTACGATGCCGCAATTGCAGACGTTATATGAGACGATACTAGGCAAGGAACTCGACCGGAGAAATTTCCAAAAAAAAATTATTTCACTTGGTATACTCGAGCGGCTCAAGGAGCGAAAGCAAGGTGGCGCGCACAAGGCGCCCTTTCTGTATCGCTTCGACACAAAAAAATATCAGCAGGCATTGAAGCAGGGGCTGAAGTTCGGAATTTGAAAATAATAGAAGAAAAAAGAGACGCTTATGTTGCGTCTCTTTTGCTTTTATACCCAAGACTAAGTTTTATTCTGCCTTTTTAGCGTTTAGATTGAAGGTTCTAAATTCTCCCATCGCCATTGTTCCCTGCATCGCCTTATCGTTGATCATTGCTTTGATCGTCACAGGCACAGTGTTGCCACCGAAGGTCACGGTGTAATTCAAAGTAACATCGTTCCCTTTAACAACAACGGATGTGAAAGGAGTTTCCTGGGGCATTCGTTCAGTCTTGATCGTACCGGTGTAAACATCGTTCTCTTTCTTAATCACGATCACACCACCGCCACCTTGAGGGGAATCAATTGTGAAGTTCCAGGTTCCTGCCGACTCGAACACTACACCTTCCGCTGGTTTCGGAAGCGGATTCTGAGGAGCTGCCGGTTGCTGTTGTTGCGGCTGGCCACCCTGACGTGGACCTCCGGGCATTTGTGTTCCCCCACCGCCCTGAGGGCCGCCACCTCCACCTTGTGGACCACCTCCGCCCATATCACCACCACCGCCATCGCCTTCTTTCAGGTCATCATTATTAATACCACGTGCTCTTCTCCTCGGACGATTCTCCATACTCATCTTACCGATGCGATAGCTGAAGTTCACGCGGACACCCGAATTGTACATGATGTTTGTGCTTCGTTGCGTGAGCACAGGTGATTCGAGATTGGTTTTGATCTTAATGTTCGGCTGTGCGAAGTTTTCGAAGCCGATACCTACGCTTCCGCGTTTCTCGTTAAATTCTTTTCTCACCGCGAGGCTATACATGTAGAAGCTTCCCTGAGTTCCCTGAAGTTGAACTTGTCTTCCGCGACCGAAGCTGAAGAACTGAAGGCCCCATCCTTTATCAAGATTATAACTACCGAAAATTCTTCCGTTCAACACCCAGCCTTCGTTTGAGGCGCGGTACGTTGGATCGGGATTGTTGTTGTCAAGCATTGCATAGAAAACATCACCACCACCATTAAGTGTAAGCTTGCCAATGTTTACACTCATGAAAAGGCTTCCACCATATGCATTCTCAGATCCAATGTTCTGATAAGTCGTTCTAACAGTATCGGCATCATTCGGGTTGTTTGCAAAGACATCCCGTACACTTTGAATTCCATCATTCGTATTGCGGTAGAATCCGGTAAGGTTAATAGTGGTTCCTTTGATGAATGTGCTGTAGCCGAGTTCATAGTTGTTTGTAAACTCAGGATTAAGTGATGGATTACCAACCGTTACATTAAGTGGATTGGGTGCCTGGATGTTTGGATTGAGGAAGCGAATAGACGGACGCTGAATTCTTCTGTTGTATGAAGCCTTAACGGTACTTCCACCTTTCAATTTTTTTGAAACGTTTACGCTCGGAACAACTACTCCGTATGACGGAATCTCAATGTTGTCCTCAGTTTGCGTGTAAGCGTTGATTGTCGTGTATTCATAACGGCTACCTGCCTTAAAGCTATAACCCTTCTTTAACGTCAAAGTATAAGCAAGATATCCTGCGGTCACGTTTTGATCATAATTTAAGTTATTGCTCAAATCGCGGTCAGTGTCGAGAACGAATTCACCATCCGAACCAGAGGCACGGAAATAAGTAAAGTCACTAACAGCTTTCCTTAAGATGTTTTTACCTCCGATTTCGAACATCTGGTTGGTACTGATCGGGGTCTGGTAATCGACCTGGAATGTCATCTCCTGGTTGTAGCTGTCGTTCAGGTTCTTTGTACGTGTTATCACCGACTGGTCACCGGCATTGTATTCATTATTAATAAAGTCATTGACGTTGTTATTCCGGCTGTACAAACCCTGGAAGCTGAGTTCGCGTGAAGGTTTTGAATAAAGATGTGTGTAGGTCAAGCTGACATCAACGTTGTTCGAAGCATTGTCAGAAATCGCATCACGAAGATCGCTTCGGATCAACGTTTCGTCCGGACTGTAAAGCTCAGAAATCAACCCATCCTGAAAATTCTTGTGATTGCGAACACCAAATCGTACAGACGCTGCCAGTGCATTTTTGTCATTGATGTCATAATCCCAACCGAAATTGTAATTGCCAAACACTCCGCGATTGCGGTTCGCTGAATACTGACGATTAATCGACAATAAGTCGTACTGCTGTGTTGTCTGATTTAAACCGAAAACACGTTGCTCATTTTCGAATTCTCCCTTGACGTTGTAATTCGCCCTACCCCATCCACCCAGGGAGAACCCCATCTTTCCTTTACGATAGTTTCCGTTCAACCCAAGATTTGAGCCTCTGTTACCGACACCTACATCCACGCCAAGAGTCAGTCCCTGAAGATTGTTTTTCTTCGTAACAATGTTGATGATGCCGGCAGACCCTTCAGCATCATATTTTGCCGATGGAGACGTAATAACCTCGACAGTTTTAATTTGGTCTGCGGGAATCTGTTTCAGCGCATCAGCGACATTACTCGCTACGATCGTTGAAGGCTTGTTATTAATAAGTACCGTAATATTCTGATTTCCCCGGAGCGAAACGTTTCCGTCCATATCAACGGAAAGAAGCGGGACACGCTTAAGCACATCGGTAGCATCCCCTCCCTTGGCTGTCTGGTCGTTCTCTGCATTATAAACGGTGCGGTCAACACGTTCTTCAATAATCGCGCGCTCACCTTCAACCGTCACTTCCTTAAGGACTTGCGCAGTCGTGCTGATCTTAATGGTACCAAGATCAATTTCCTTTTTGTCGCCCACACTCACAGGGATATTTTTCGTATCGAATCCGATAAAAGAAATGCTGATGACATAATTGCCATCCGCCACTTTTGTTAAGGTGAATTTTCCCTGATCATCTGCGATTGTTCCATCGACAGGTTTGTTTGTGGTGGGATCGTTGAGTGCAATCGTTGCAAATTCAACCGGCTTGTTGGTAGTGGAATCTGACACTGTTCCGGTGATCCGTGAATTCCCTTGCGCAAAAGCTGTTAACGAGCAGGCAAAAGCTAAAAGGGTAAAAAGTGTTCTCATTATCTAATTGATTTTAGGAATAAATTCGGGCGACAATCTCTTATACCAGAGACAAACGACAAAGTACGGTGTTGGTTCCCGTGTGTATGTGACTATTAGACGGTCTTTGCAGTTTATTCGACATCCTGGCTGATTCTTCTATCCGGTTCAAAGGTAGAATTTCTCCAGAGGAATGGTCGATGGTTTTTTTCGAACGGTCGAAAAATGCCCATGAAACATCCCGTAAGTTCAGGGAGGCTGGACCTTTCGAAAAGATTTTGCGTTCTTGTTCCCATGCAATCCATGCTACATCGAAACCGGGTAATTCTGGTTCACATTTCATTCTGGTGTGTTTACCTGACGTTTTTCTTTTATACGATCAGTAATTTCAGACATGGTCGCGACATCGATTGGGGCAAGGCAACGGCCAATGGATTCGTGCAGTTGTTAGTGACAATGGCCATCGCTTACCTGAATTACTTTATTTTCCTACCGCGTTTTCTTGCCCATAAAAAGGTCTGGAAGTACCTGCTCGAATTTCTTATACCGTTTGCCATCCTCGTGACGGCCAGGATTCACCTTCAACGATTTCTGATTGATGGCTATACCTATCAACGACAACATTTCTATTCGACTTTCTACATTGTTGAGGTATGCGTAATCACGCTATTCATTACTATTTTCATCTCAATGCTGCGATTTGCGGCTGATTGGTTTGAACTTGCCGCGAAACAAAAAGAGATCGAAAACGAACGGCTTCTTGCTGAACTCAATTTTTTGAAAGCGCAGATCAATCCCCACTTCCTTTTTAACACACTCAATAATCTTTACTATCTCGCTTACACGCAATCTGCAAACACCACGGAAGTAATTGCAAAACTTTCGCAGATGATGCGCTACATGATCTATGACTCGAATTATCTTCAGGTTCCGTTGACGAAGGAGATCGAATACATGCAGAATTATGTGAGCCTCGAGCGACTGCGCCTGAATGACCAGATCCCGATTACGTTTTCGATCCAGGGTAACCCTGAGGGTGTTTTGATTGCTCCGTTGATTTTTATCACGTTCCTGGAGAATGCGTTCAAGCATGGTGTGAGCAACAATGATAAGAATGCGTTTGTAAGATTATCGCTTACACTGGATGGCAAGCAATGCATTTATACCGTTGAAAACAGTAAACTCCCATCAACAAAACCGGAAGCACAAGAAAAATCCGGCATTGGGTTACAAAATCTGGAAAGAAGACTCGAACTTAGTTACCCCGGTCGCTACACGCTTGAAACCAATGACACGCCCGACCGTTACACTGTTCGCCTGAACATTAAACTATCGTAATGCAGCATACGTGCCTCATTGTCGAAGACGAACCACTTGCTCGGAATCTGCTGACCGAATACGTCAGGAAGGTTTCCTTTCTCAACCTCGTGAAAGCCTGCTCCAATCCGATGGAGGCGCTTGAAGTGTTGCGCACGAATACCATTGACATTCTCTTTCTCGACATACAAATGCCAGAAATCACCGGCATAACGTTGCTCAAGATCCTGCAAAAGAAACCGATGGTAATTCTTACCACAGCGTACTCCGAATACGCGTTAGAGAGTTACGAACTTGATGTCGTAGATTATTTGCTGAAGCCGATCACATTCGACCGGTTCTTAAAAGCAGTCGACAAAGCATCCCAACGAATTACAACGCCAGGCGTACCTGCAACTGACAAGCCTCAAGGTGAATCCTCTCCCGATTTTGTTTTTGTGAAAGATGGAACTAAGCTCGTAAAAATTGTTTTTGATGACATTCTCTATGTGGAAGGATTGAAAGACTACGTGACTATTCACACGAAGACTCAAAAAGTTGTCACGTTGCAACGATTGAAAGCGCTTGAGATGCAGTTGCCACCGGAAAAATTTATCCGCATCCATCACTCCTATATTATTGCATTGAAAGCGATCGATGTAATCCACAAAGGTGAAGTTCAGATCGGCAATGCGATGATACCGATCAGTGATAGTTATAAAAAGGCTTTTAAAGATTTGATTGATAAAAATCAGATGCAATAAATCTATCCGTTTCGTAGCAATCAGGAAGGAACAACACGGGAATTTTTCTAC
This sequence comes from Chryseosolibacter sp., assembly GCA_036402115.1. Classification (GTDB taxonomy): domain Bacteria; phylum Bacteroidota; class Bacteroidia; order Cytophagales; family Cyclobacteriaceae; genus Chryseosolibacter. The sequence continues at coordinate 3,438 of DASWTM010000105.1, read as the reverse complement.
TTTGAGACATTACCGCATCCAAAACAGACCTGTGGGTAAGATTTTTATCTGGCTGCATTTAGCGCGGTGAGTGCATGACTGAGATCTTCGTGCAGGAAAATGAAGCCGTCATCGAGGAGGCGCTTGGGATAGACGTTTCGACTTTTTAATACAAGTTCGGTTTCGGTGCGGATTACAATGGCGCCAAGTTCCAGTAGCCACGCAGGCGAAGCAAGCCCAAACGTGACGCCCAGTGATTCGCGAAGTTCTTTCATGAAATCTTTGTTTGCCAGCGGCTTTGGGGCGGTGACATTGTAGGCACCAGTGGCATTTGCATTCGCGATTAACCATTCAACTACGCGGCAAAAATCGTCAATGTGGATCCAGCTACAATATTGCAAGCCATCGCCCTGATGTCCGCCAAGGCCAACTTTCACAAGGTTTCTGAGCGCTGGCAAGGCTGCACCATCCCAGCCGAGAACGATGGAAGTTCTCAATGCAATTTTCCTTGTTTGGGGTGTCGGGAACGAGTTGAACATTGCTTCCCATTTTTTACACACCGTCATGGAGAAGTCATCACCAATGTCTCCGTTTTGTTCGGTCATAAGCTTGTCTCGAGAGTCAACGTAAATCGTAGCGGAACTGGAATTCAGCCACACCTTCGGTGGATTCGCGCATGCAACGACAGCGTCACCAAGCACTCGCGTAGAATTCAGCCGTGAATCTAAAATTCCTTTCTTATTCTTTTCCGTGTAACGACAATCGACATTCTTTCCTGCGAGATTGATGAGAGCGTTAGCATTTTCAAGTGACTTGGCCCATGATCCGAATGTCTTCCCGTCCCAGCTTTCCCATGTTATGCCAGAAGACGTGGGTACGGGCTTTCGTGAGATGACAACAACAGCGTCACCTTGAGACGTAAAATGTCGGGTGAGCGCTCGTCCTAAAAAGCCATTGCCTCCTGCGATAATTATTTTTCTGTTCATCTCGGTTATGTCGTGTGGATTAAGAGCGAATCAATTCTGCAAGTATTTTTTCCAATCACCGGACTCCGCCAGCTCACGAATAGTTTCATTTCGTTTGATGAGAAGCTTACGCATGTAGTGCTTCAAAATAATCGTGTCGAAGGCTTTACCGACAAGGCCAAACGGAACTTCGTACTCAAACTTATCCGACATGATTGTTTTGCCGTGTTCTGCTATAAAGTGATGTTCATGCTTCATCGAACGGAACGGGCCATCAACCATCTCGTCCACAAAGTATCGAAACTCTTTCATTTGTTTGATCTGAACCGTCATTGTTTGTCGGATAAAGAAGTGTGTTGCCTCCCATTTCACCCACTCACCTTGTTCGATCAGTCCTTCCGTTTTACCGCCAATGGCGATTTCATCTGACGTTTTCGTAGAGAGTCGATGCACATCGATGCTGCGCGACAAATCAAAACACACATCGCGCGTTGCTTTTATTTCTGTTTGGAGTTCGATTCTTGTCATACTAAATAGGCTAAGATTATTATTCGGTATAGCACCCAGCTCAAGGTCATTATCCAGGGAAGCCGAAGGAGTTTCATTCTTCGAAAGTGTTCCAGGAACATCAGCGAAACTACCGTCATAAAAATCGCAGCGAACACAACGGGACTAAACATCCCTTTAAAAATTAATGCGAATGCTAACAGCAATCCTCCAGCGAACGAGATGGTCATCATGTTACCCAGGTATTCCCAGGTTTTGTTCCGATCCAGGATCTGAATGACTAACGCCTGAAACATGACTTGTCCACCACAGATCAAAAACTCGCGGCCAAAATTTGTAGCCGGAATCAACGGATACAACAGGGTTGCAAAATTCGCAAGGATAAATGAGGTAATGGCCCACGTGAGCGTAATGTAAAGTATCCGGTACTTCAGGTTAAAGGTAGGTCGGCATGCGTTCGCGTTGCCAAGATCCTTCCCGGGGATGATGACTTTGCGATTGAATGAGATGAATGCATACAATTTATTTACGACAAATCGAAAAACACGGTTAGCAAAAAGCGTTCTCAACACAGGAAAGCGATGCCCGAGGATTAACATGAGACTATTGGTACCATACACAACGGAGCCTGTTTTCACGTTGACTAGTGCAATCTCATCGCATGCCTTCGCGCGATCAACGGCATTCGCCTTCATAATCTCACATGCCTTGGTGAAGGGAACGCGACCACTCTTATCCAGCATTCCGGTTTTGACGAAGGTGTTCGTGTACAAGTCGCACATGGGGCATTCGTTGTCGTAAAGGATGACGTGATCATGTAGTGTCTTCATAACGCGTAAATGTTTAGAAGCTGATGTTTGGAAGAAATTTGCTTCGCTGAGAATCTTTGTTAGACCACATCCACGTAATCATATAGTAGTAAATCGCCAGCGCCCAGCATGGTGCAAAGAATGCGACCAGCGTAATCATGTCGTTGGCGAATAGCGGCCCGTTATTAAGCAAATAGATGACACCGAGGAGCAGCACTGACAGCGCGAGGTGCCACAGCTTTTGCTTGCGGAAAGCGCGGACCGTAAGGACGGATACAACGCAGCTGAAGATTTGCCATAGACCAACAAAGAATTGCCCGATCATCAGTCCGTAGCCACTTAGTAATAGAAACAAAATTGAGCTTAATACCAACAACCCGGTTTGAATGTAAAAATCAATGTGTCTCATATATTTTGAATTTTCAGGAAGTTTTGAAACTTTATTATAAAAAAATTTATTTCATCATTTTCAATACCGTATTCCAGAACCAGCTTTCCTCCGCCTTAATAAAGGTCTCAAGCAGATTATCTGATTTCTCAGCAAAGTTTTTCAATTCCTTTACCACCTTCTTAAATTCTTTGGACTCGTCTGAAGTGTCGGTCTGCACTTCGTTTACTTCTTTCAGCACTTTGAGGATCGGTTCGAGCTCCCGTTTTCTGCGTTCACGGGCCACCTGCCTGGCGAGTGCCCAAATGTCTTTCTCCGATTTGAAGTATTCCTTTCGTTCTCCCGGCAATGCGACCTTCGATACAATACCCCAGTCCATCAGCGCACGAATATTCATGTTTGCATTCCCGCGGGATATTGACAATTCTTCCATAATATCTTCGGTAGAGAGTGGCTTCGGTGATACCATCAGAAGCGCATGGATTTGACCCATTGTCTTGTTCAATCCCCAGCTGCTGCCAAGGTTTCCCCACGCCTGAATCAACTCCTGTTTTGCTTCTGGATACTTCATACGATAAATGTACATGATTGTTTCGAAACTTTCAATATTTTCTGAAAGTTTGTTCAAGAAGGAAATCGAAAATGCCGCTGAAACCCTTATGATTCGAGTTATGCCTCCGCAATCGGGAAATCATCTCATCCTCCGTGTGGCCGATGTAGTACTTATTCAGCGAAGTAGAATACAGAATGTAAAACGTGGCGTTCATAAAACAAAAAAGCTGCATTTGGT
>DASWTM010000104.1:0-7308 GCA_036402115.1 Chryseosolibacter sp. | reverse complement strand
GAGCTATCCAGTACTGCCACATCATAGGCAGCAGACGTTTTTACGCCAGCAACACGTGTCTGCCCTTCAAACGCTGGCTTGTATTCGGTATTGGCTTTTTTGGTTTCAACCGGTGCAGCAACTGACGCGCTATCCGCAGACGCCTCAGGTACTTCGGTCTTTTTCTCTCCGCAGGAAGCAATGACCATCGCCACGCTTGCCATAAGTATTAAATGACGTTTACTCATTTTATAGATTTTTAGGAGGCCAAATGTAATCAATATCGGCACGTGACCTAGTAGCTTTCGACACAAAAGAAGCAGCTGGGGGCGGAAAGCATTGATCGCTGGATGAGCGTAATGGGAAATGCTTAAATCAAAGTTGGTCTGAATAAACTAATAGAAGCATAACGCAAAGACTAAAAAAATCTTTGCGTTATAATTACTACCTACGCGACTATCTGCGGTCCCAGAAAGCCGGAGGCTCAATGCCCAACGATCTCAGGTAGACATACGCCTGTGCTCTGTGGTGGATTTCATTGTCAATACCATACAAAATTGACCAATAAATCTGTCCCTCCCACTGGCCAAAATATTTGTCAACTTCATGAAAACGCTCAGCCGGAATCTGCTTCCACAGCGACTTTATTTCCTCCGTTGATTTATCCCAAAGGTTAAGTAGCTCTTGTTTGGTTGTAAACTTGAAGCTGTTTTCTACCTCCGTATAGGAATCCCAAGTTCTGTCTACGACACCCTTTATGCCAGGCGCGCCTAATGTCAACAATTCACTCATCAATTGCGCGAAGGTTCGCATGCCGCCAATGCTATAGGTAAACATTTTATCCTCCGGGAAGGCTTCAATGACCCTCCGTGTCACATTGCGATGGCCTAGCCACTGATTCAGAAGGATTTCTGTACTGATGCTTCCGGTTTTAGAAGCTGTTTTTGTCATTGTATCCATATTTGTTGCTGTTTTGGTATTACAAATCAACAACCGTCAAGTGACAGCCCTATGTCAGCATTAAAACGCTGGATTATTTATTTCGATTTTTTTAACAACGTTTTCGAAGAGCAGCACCACTGTACACTTCGAAAGCCTAAACGTTTCGCGTTTTGTCAGGAACACCGTCCGGTGCCGGTAAAGTGCTGGCGAGGAAAATCAATATTCCCAGCGCGATGTGCAAATAGTTGTCCGGACCATTGACATGGAGGAACCCTAGTAGTCTGGCCATGCCATCTGAGCCAATAGTAAATAACCCCATGATGCCAAGCAGGAAGTAAACCACAGCAAACACTTTCATAAACAACACCACTCTGGCTGGGATCGCCAGTGCAAAGACCAAAAAAAGAACTCCACTCACAATATGGACGCTGCTATGAACAGCATCAGCATGGAAAATTGCGTCAGCAGAGTTCGCGATGATAGGATTAGGAACGAAGCCTAAAAGCCCGACAGCAATGAAGACGATCCCGATAATTACGGAAGCAGTTTTTGTGTTCATAAAAAATTAGGTTGGATTCCTTTATCCAGGTAAAAAATAATACCCGAATAGACGTGCCAACACCTAAATCTCAACAGCACTTTCCAGAAGACAACTATTTCGTATTAAATTTTTAACTTCGGTTATGACCCGAATTCAACTCATACAATTACATCTGGTGCTGGTCATTTTTATTGCTTCGTGTGGAGAAACGAAACAACCGGAGCACGCTCAGGTGATGGCACCAGGCACTGGTTCGATTAATCTCGACTCAATCCAATTTCCACGTCTGATTGATAACGGAAAGAAGGTGGTGTACCAGTTTACAAAGATGACACCCCGCGGTCCCCGTGTTTTCCTTGACACGGTCGACTACAACCCACGGCAGGCTGCGCTTGATTCGCTTCATGCGAAATTCCTTTTTCCACTTGAGCTCTCGGAAGAAGAAAGAAATACAAGTCCTGGAATCATTGGTGTAAGTATTCCCGGAGTTTGGGAGGAAGCAATTTTCGGGACGATTGATGAGAACCAAAAATTGAAGATAAACTACCGAAACACCGAGCACCAGCTGACCGCACGTGGCAAGCTGAGCTTCAATGCCGGGGACTTCAACACAACCTTTGAAAATGATCAAATCCAAATCAGGCTCGCAAGCAGCTTGAGTGAAACCCCAACTAAAACGCACTTTAGCGGAAAGGGAAGGATGCAAATCTTTGAGAACAATCGGCTCATCCAGGAAGCCGATGTCTTCGTAGTTTTAGCGAAACCAAGACAATAATCGGTTGCCGTGCACATACTATAAAAACATTTTTCGGCAAGTACTTTGAACTACAAAGTACTTTTTAATATCTTTGAATCGCTTCACGGGGAAGGACTATGACTCTAAAAATCACGAACGTTTCGAAAACCTATGCGAATGGAGTGCAGGCTCTAAACAACGTCTCGTTGAGCATTCCCAATGGAATGTATGGACTACTGGGGCCCAACGGTGCCGGGAAATCAACGCTCATGCGCATATTGGCCACGTTGCAGGAACCTGATCAGGGAAGCATTCACTTAATTGAGCCTCCTACCCTGTCAAGACCAACACTTGATGCGGGCGGGCGACCCACGGTTGCATCTTCGGCAGCGCGTATCATTGATGTCGTAAACGAAAAAGATGAACTGCGAAAGACACTCGGTTATCTTCCTCAGGAGTTTGGTGTCTATCCAAAGGCAAAAGCTGATGAACTGCTAGAACACTTCGCTGTTCTTAAAGGCTTCACAGAAAGAAAGTCACGAAAGGAAGTTGTTGAAGCGCTTCTGAGGAAGACAAATCTGTGGGATGTACGCAAGCAAAAACTCGGTGGATATTCAGGCGGTATGCGTCAACGGTTCGGTGTTGCGGTTGCGCTTCTTGGCGATCCGAAACTCCTGATTGTGGATGAACCCACCGCTGGTCTCGACCCTGCCGAGCGCGTTCGATTCCTGAATTTATTGAGCGAACTCGGTGAGAACAGTGTGGTGCTTCTTTCCACGCACATCGTTGAAGATGTGAGTGAGTTGTGCACCCGGATGGCGATCATTAATAAAGGTGAAATCCTCCTTGAAGCGGAACCCGCGTCAGCAATCAAAGATCTGAAAGGAAAAATATGGAGACGGATGATTGACAAAAGGCAACTTGCTGAGGTTGAAGCAAGCCATTCGATCATTTCCACGAAACTCTTCGCTGGAAAAACTGTTGTCCATGTATTCAGCAGCGAACAACCCGGAAACTTGTTTGAAGTTGTAGAGCCGGACCTTGAAGATGTTTACTTCACTGCGATGGCAGGACACTATCAAACTGGAAGACCGAAAGGAGAACTCGCGCGATGAAATTCAGGCACATCTTTCTTTTTGAGTTGAGGTATCAATTTCGGAGCGTTTCAACGTGGGTTTACTTTGTCACCCTTTTATTGTTTCCGGTCGTCATGACCAATATAATTAACAACCTGGGTGAAGGCGTTGCCTTTAACTCCCCCTCATTTCTCATTTTCATCAGCATCTTCGGAGGGATCATTTGGATACTCATGAGTGGTTCAATTGCCGGACACGCTGCTGCACGCGATGCACAAAGCGGAATGCATCCCCTCACATACGCTACACCAATAAGTAAAGGACAATACATTGGAGCTCGCTACTTGGCTTGCGTTGTAATTAACGCGCTTATCATCTTGATGCTGCCAATCGGTTTCCGTCTCGGATTCTTAATTAGAAATCTTGACCCTTCACTTCTCCTTCCCTACCGCGCTGAAACATTTCTTACAACCTATGTATTCCTTTCACTTCCCATGGTGCTCGTTGTAACCGCGTGTCAATTTTCTCTTGCCCTGCTAAACCGAAGAGCGATTGCCGCGTATGCTGCGAGTATCGTATTGTTCCCCATCCTATCTCACTTTGTTGGAATGTCAGTTGCCAAGCTTGCTGGCAATTGGGAGGTTGCAAGAACAATTGATCTGGTTGGGATCATGGTCATGTCAAGCATGGAAACCTGGACACCTTATGAACTCAACCATAAACTGCTCTCGCTCGAAGGCACATTCCTCTTGAACAGGTTTATATGGATTGCGGTCGGAATTATTGTTCTTTCAGTTGCCTATGTACGATTTGGCTTTACCCATCAGACACCGACTGTACCACCGTGGAAACGTCATCGGACAACTAGCAAAATTATCGACATCGCTGGAGCGCAGGCAGCTCACTCATCAATCGGACATCGTGCTGCATTCAATATTCGCGAATCGCTGCCAACGTTCGGGCTGTCAAGTCAAATCCGACAAACCCTCGCAATTGCATTTTCCTCCTTGCGTTTCATTTTCGCCAGCAAGGTTGGGTTGGGAATCATTGGGCTATTCGCCTTGCACATCGTCATCTTCGCACATGAATACCTGATGTTCCGAGGAGTTCCACAGCATGAAACAACAATGAACATGCTGACCTTGCTCACTGCTCCGCTTCGAAATGTGCAGACTCCTCTAATGATTATTCTTGTTCTCATTGCCTACTATGCAGGAGAACTCATTTGGCGCGACCGCGAAGCCGGACTGAACACGATAGCAGACACAATGCCGGTTTCTGAATGGCTCTTGTTTTTAGGGAAATTTTTGGGCCTTGCAATTACAATTGCCGTGTGGCTCACGGTGCTCATCGTTGCCGGAATACTTGGGCAAGCTTTCTACGGTTACACCAAATTTGAAATTGACGTTTACGCGAAAGCTATTATTGGATTTCAGCTCACAAATTACGTGCTATTCGCCCTTCTTGTACTGGTTATCCATGTCATTGTCAATCAAAAGTATCTAGCCCACCTCGTTGTTATGATCGTGTATCTCGCGATGGTCTTCTCATCGAAACTGGGCATTGAACATAATTTACTGATTTACGGCTCCGACCCCGGCTGGTCATACACTGACATGCGAGGTTTTGATCCATACATCAAACCGTGGCTGATGTTTAAAATCTATTGGATTGGCTGGGCGATTCTGCTGGCCGTTACCGCGAGGTTGTTTTTAGTCCGGAACGTCAGCGAGAACATTAAATCCCGAGCACGTCTGGCGCGCCATCGATTTAACCGCGGGGCAGCAATTGCCAGTAGTGTAGGACTGGCCATCATTGTCACAGCAGGAGGTTATATCTTTTACAACACCAATATTCTTACCACCTACAGGACAGAGGTCGATATAGCCAAACGAAAAGTCAACTATGAAAAAAACTACCGCATGTATAAAGACCTGCCTCAGCCAGTGCTTACAGCAGTGAAAGTAAATGTCGATCTCTTCCCTTCGCAACGTAAAGCAGACGTTGCTGGCACCTATTCGCTAGTTAACAAAACTATTCGAGCGATTGAATCCATTCATGTGGCAACGGCATGGGGCCTTCGCACTGAAACAATAACATTTGATCGTGAATCAACACTTGCACACGAAGATAATGAACTAGGTCACCGAATCTACACCCTACAGGAACCGCTGCGGCCAGGTGATTCGTTGACAATGACTTTTGACGTACACTATCATGCAAAAGGGTTTGCACATAAAGGGATCGATGCTTCAGTGATTGAAAACGGAAGCTACTTTATAAATTATGAGTGGCTGCCACTGATCGGTTACCAGCAAACACGCGAATTGCGTGAATCGGCTGAGCGGAAAAAATATGGTCTTGGCGAGTGGAAGTTTCCTTCACTGTACGACACTTCCGCATATCAACTGTCACCCGGCCAAGAGTTGATCGACTTCAAGGCCATTGTAAGCACCGAACACGATCAAATTGCCGTCACGGCTGGAAAGCAGAAACGAACTTGGACGAAGGATGGAAGAAACTATTTTGAATATGCCAGCAGCGCCCCAATGCGGAATACATACTCATTCTTTTCCGCGAGGTATGCCGTGCGTGAAAGCGAATGGATCGAGTCCGGCAAACAAGTCGTAATCCGATTCTACTACCATCCCCAACACGATGAGCACATCGACCGAATGCTGAACAGCGTTCAACAGTCGTTCGCATATTACACAGCGAAGTTCGGACCTTATCCTTACGATCACATCACGATCATGGAGCGCTCTGGCTTTGACGGTTCATTAAATGCCGAAGCTACCACTATCGACTATGGTGAATCGTTCACACTGTCGAATCTTGAGGATAATCCATGGGCCCTCGACATCGTTTTCTTCGCCATGTCACACGAAGTAGCACATCAGTGGTGGGGAGCTTCGCAGCTGATGCCGGCACACGTTGAAGGTGCCCCAGTACTCGCGGAAACGCTGGCAAATTACTCAGCGCTTAGAGTAGTTGAAGATACCTATGGGAACGATCAGGTTCTGAAATTACTTGGCATGTGGCGACATTCATACGAAGTACCACGATCGCGTGTATCCGAGCCGTTGCTACGTGCGCTTGACCCGTTCCTCGGCTACCGCAAAGGGCCACTGGTCCTTTATTCCATGACACAATACGCAGGAAAAGACAACATCAACCATGCGTTGAACATGTTTATGGAAAAGCATGGTTCCGGACGCCCACCGTTTGCTACCACCCTTGACTTATACCGCGAACTAAAGGCAGTGATACCCGATACACTACATTCCTTGCTTACGGATTATTTTGAAAAGAATATCTATTGGAATGTTGGAGCAGACCGTGCTGACACGAAGCAGATCGACTCATCTACCTGGGAAGTAACGCTCCAACTACACGCAAGGAAGTTTACCGTTGACACCACAGGTGCCGAAATTGAAGTACCAATGGATGAGTGGGTGCAAGTCGGGGTATTCGCTCCCTGGAATGAAGAAACTAAAAAGGAAGATGTGCTGTACCTGCAACAGCACCGGATTCGATCAGGCAAACAAACCATTAAAATAAGGACTTCGCGCAGGCCAGGAACAGCTGGCGTGGATCCTCAATACTTGCTGATAGACCTGAATACAGATGACAATCTTGAGCGTGTTAAGACAGAGGGTGAAGATGAAGCTGATTTTATATGACAACCAACTGATGGAGACGCTAACATCCCGTTGTTATCGCTGCAATGATAAATGATCATTCCCTGTTCGGAGTTTTTACTGTCGCAACTTCCGTTCTATTCTTCCCAGCGTCCAATCCATTATTTAAGAAAATTACGGGTTGGGCACTAGTCGGTATTTAAACGTTGCGGTCGCAATCTTCATTGTTCGCTGTTTTAGGTGTTGGCGAGCTCTTCGATAAGGTCGACCTGATGATGGCAGGCTTTAGCCGCTAACCGGCCTATCCTCGCCCCTCTCTTACTTTCAAAATTTAAAACTACCTTTGAGCGTTGCTCATGCAAATATGCCATCGAAGGATCCGCTTCACGGAAA
>DASWTM010000103.1:0-4635 GCA_036402115.1 Chryseosolibacter sp. | reverse complement strand
CTCTACAAGCGCAACGTAGCCAAACGATTGGAAGAAACGGAAGAGAAAACCAAACTCATCTTGAAGGAAGCAGAAATCGCTGCCGAAAACCTCAAGAAAGATAAAATTCTCGAAGCAAAGGAGAAGATCCTTAAAATGAGAAGCGAATTCGAGGAAGAAGCGAATCGCAAGAAAAATCAGATCATCACCAACGAGCAGAAGATCAAACAGCGCGAACAAACCATCAGCAAAGAGCTCGAAAATCTCAAACGTAAAGAAGGCGAGCTCGATGACATCCGCACAGACATGGCCGCGCAACTCGAGCACGTGAAGAAACGCAAAGAAGAGCTCGACAAATTCAACCAGCAAAAAATCCAGATGCTGGAAAACCTTTCCAAGCTCACCGCTGACGAAGCACGTGAACAACTCGTGGCAAGCCTCAAAGACGAAGCTCAGACGAAAGCCTCGAGTTACATCAAAGACATCATGGAACAGGCCAAGCTGTCTGCAACGAAAGAAGCGCGCAAAATTGTTGTAGAGACAATTCAACGGACCGCTACTGAACACGCCATTGAAAACTGTGTATCAGTATTCAACATCGAAAGTGATGACATCAAAGGCAAGATCATCGGCCGCGAAGGACGAAACATCCGCGCCCTCGAAGCAGCCACGGGAGTTGAAATTATCGTAGACGACACTCCTGAAGCCATCATTATCTCTGGATTTGATCCGGTAAGACGCGAAGTTGCACGTTTGTCGCTTCATCGCCTGGTGCAGGACGGCCGCATCCACCCTGCCCGCATTGAAGAAATTGTTGCCAAAACAATGAAGAACATCGAAGACGAGATTGTCGAGATTGGTGAGCGCACCGTGATCGACCTTGGAATTCATGGACTTCACCCTGAACTGGTGAAGATGGTGGGCCGTATGCGGTTCCGTTCATCGTATGGACAAAACCTTCTTCAACACTCGCGCGAAGTCGCTAACCTTTGTGCGATCATGGCGTCAGAACTTGGCCTCAACGTTAAACAGGCGAAACGTGCTGGACTCCTCCACGATATTGGAAAAGTTTGGACGGAAGAACTCGAAAAACCACACGCAATTGTGGGAATGGAGCTCGCGCAAAAGTATAAGGAGCATCCGGTGATCTGCAACGCTATCGGTGCTCACCACGATGAGATCGAAATGACGAACATCATCTCCCCTATCGTTCAGGCCTGCGATGCCATCAGCGGTGCGAGACCTGGCGCGAGACGTGAAGTGATGGAACAATACATCAAGCGTTTAAGAGAACTCGAAGATGTAGGATTGAGCTTCGATGGCGTGGAGAAGTGCTATGCTATCCAGGCAGGCCGTGAACTTCGTGTGATCGTTGATGCTGAAAAAGCTTCCGATGAACGCGCTGGCCAGTTGAGCTTCGACATCTCTCAGAAGATCGAACGCGACATGCAGTATCCAGGACAGATCAAAGTGACTGTCATTCGCGAGATGCGAAGTGTTGCTTACGCGAAGTAAGCGTTAGTAACATCATATATGAGAAGCCTCTGCCGTCAGAGGCTTTTTTATTGCCTAACATGCGATAGCCTGTGTGCCTGAAAAAACACAACTAATTTGTTTTGGACGGTTGAAAGCTTTACTGATTAAGAGTTATTTTTATCGATACCCAAATCACAGCGACATGCTTCGCCTGACTCTCTTTTCGATTTGCTCTCTTATGGTGCTTGCAGCCTACGCTCAACCAATGGCGGATACCTCAGCCGTTGTAAGTGCAGTAAAGTCGCTCCGAACGAAGTACTATCAAGAAAAGCTTTCAGAAAGTTTCCTTGCCATAGGTAGCGATTACCTCGAATACAACCCGATTGAAGACGAGCATCCCTACTTCAACGAAAATGACTGGATCATGGGATCCGTCAAATACAATGAAATCGTTTATGAAAATGTGCCGTTGTTGTATGACATCCGACTTCAGAAAATATTAACTGAGCATCCCGCAAGTGGAAAAAAAATTGAACTAGTGAAGGAAAACGTCTCTTGGTTCAAATTTGCTAATCACCATTTTGGCTATCTGCCGCAGTATGACGCAAAAGTATTCTATGAGCGTCTTGCTGACGGCACTGCAAAACTCTGGGCCACCCACAGCAAAAATTTTCAGGAAAGCACCGTGACAGGTAAAGTCACCGTTCGAACCGAAGAGCAGACGCGATACTTTATAGAAAACGATGGGAGGCTATTCCCGGTAAAGGGAAAGTCAAGCGTGCTTGAAGCACTGCATGGCAAACGTGAATTGCTTCAGCAAGAACTTAAACGGAATCGTGTCAACTTCAATCGGAATAAACCAAACGGACTGATCGAAGCTGTGAGGTTATATAACGCCATCCCTTAGATGAAAAGAATCATTCCTTTCCTGCTACTCTCCCTCTTTTTCTATCGCGTGACCGCGCAGGACGGCCAAACTGTGTCCGTCAATTTAACAAACGCATCTTTCGAGCAGTTTGTATTGCAGATAGAGAAGCAAAGTCCATTCAAAGTGTTTTATAAGAAGGAATGGACCGATAGCCTATCCGTTACGATAAATAAATCAGCTACGGTAGACGTTATTATTCGGGAAGTCCTTTCCGGGACTGATCTACAGTGTTCCATTCATAACTCACAGGTATTTATTACAAAAGATCGAGGTGTACTCACAAGCCTACCGATCGACTTCTTCGGTACGCAGATTAGAACACCAAGTTCAAAACCCGTGGAATTTGATTTCAGCGATTATGAGAAACGGGAGAAGAAACAGAAGTCCCTGGAAGAAAAAGTTTACCCGATTGGCGTGAGCGGTGGAGCGGGAACACAGGCCAGCGTTGCAGGAACAATCATCAATGCATCGAATGGCGAACCTGTAATTGGCGCATCCGTTTTCTCTGAAGAACAGTCCCAAGGTGTCGCCACGGATCAGGCTGGATTTTATTCACTCACGCTCCAGAAAGGCAAACATCGGCTGCGAATAACAAGCCTCGGCATGAAGCCAACCTACCGCCAGATCATTCTCAATGGCAACGGCAAGTTTAACATTGAAATGGAAGAGGATGTAACGCCACTGAAAGAAGTTGTCGTAGAGTCCGATCGCGATCAGAAAGTAATGGGGCTTCAAACGGGCACAGAAAAACTGGACATTAAGACGATGAAGCAAATGCCATCGGTGTTGGGCGAAGTGGATGTACTTAAAGTTGTGTTGACATTACCGGGTGTTCAAAGCGTTGGTGAGGGTGCTTCAGGCGTAAACATCCGAGGTGGCGCAACAAATCAAAACCTGATTCTTTACAACGATGCTGTTGTTTACAATCCCTCACATCTCTTTGGGTTTTTCTCAGCGTTTAACCCTGACATCCTGAAGAGTGTCGAACTATATAAAAGTGGAGTGAATGCAGAATACGGTGGTCGTCTTTCGGCAGTGCTCGATGTAGTAAGCAAGGAGGGCAACCTGAAAAAATTCAGCGCGTCCGGTGGAATCAGTCCGATCACCGGAAGGCTGATGTTTGAAGGTCCTATCAAGAAAGATCAAACTTCCTTTTTGATCAGTGGACGATCAACCTATTCCGACTGGCTTCTGAACCGTTTAGACCAAAAGCAGTTCAATAACAGCACTGCTTCATTTTATGACTTCAACGCAAACCTGAATCATAAGTTCAACGACAGAAACTCGTTGTTGATATCAGGTTATCAAAGCGAAGACAATTTCAGGCTGAATAGTGACACCCTCTATTCCTATGGCGAACGAAATGGAGCACTGAAGTTCAAGCATGTTTTCAGTAATAAGTTCTATGGAATCTTCACCGGAGCCTTCTCGCAATACAACTATCGAGTATCAAGTGATGAGAATCCGACCGATGCATCGCAGGTGAAATTTGCCGTGAATCAAATCAATGGTAAGGCTGACTTCAGCTATTTCCAGAACGCACGCCAGACCATCACCGCTGGGTTGCAAGTGACGCGTTATGATTTGTCACCCGGTAGCCGCACTCCGCTTGGTGCAGACTCAGAAGTAGTACCAGACATTCTAGAAGACGAGCAGGGGCTCGAGTCCGCATTATACATAGGGGAGAATTATGAATTAACACCGAAGCTTTCGATATATGGTGGAATCCGATATTCATTCTATCAATACCTTGGGCCCAAGAACGTCTTCGGATACTCCGCAGAAGTTTCAAAGTCAGAGACGACAATTACTGATACGACTGGATTCGCCAGCGGCAAACCAATAGCTACCTATCACGGAGCAGAGCCACGTGTCTCCGCGCGGTATTTGATTGGAAAAAATGCGTCACTCAAGTTTAGTTATAACCGGATGCGGCAATATATTCAGATGCTTTCCAATACCACCGCCATTGCCCCGACCGATATCTGGAAATTAAGTGACCAGTATATCAAACCGCAGGTTGGCGATCAGGTTTCCGTGGGTTACTATCAAAATCTCAAAGGAGGGTCTCTTGAATTCTCCACGGAAGTATATTATAAACAGATGAAAGATGTTCTCGATTATAAGAATGGGGCGAAGCTTCTTTTGAATCATCATATTGAAACGGATGCCGTGAATGCGGAGGGAAAAGCGTATGGCGCTGAGTTTATGCTTAAAAAGCCGGCAGGAAAACTTAATGGTTGGCTAAGCTA
>DASWTM010000102.1:0-23704 GCA_036402115.1 Chryseosolibacter sp. | reverse complement strand
ATCGTGACGCATTCTGCAACGAAATTTATGGATGGCCAGGGACGTGTCATCGGTGGAGCTGTGCTTGGTACAAAAGAACTGATTAAGGAAATCAGATTTTTTGCACGTCATACAGGGCCTTCAATGTCACCATTTAACGCGTGGCTTCTTTCAAAAAGTCTGGAGACACTATCGATTCGCATGCAGCGTCATTGTGAAAGTGCACTGAAGCTTGCAACCTATCTGGAGACGAACAACGCAGTGGCAAAAGTGAAATATCCATTCCTTCCATCGCATCCTCAGCACGCGCTTGCCAAAAAACAAATGCGTCTCGGAGGAGGGCTAGTCACCTTTGAAGTAAAAGGCGGACTTGACCAAGGACGAAAAGTATTGAACGGACTCAAGATGATCTCTCACACACCGAACCTGGGTGACACAAGGACGATTGCTATTCATCCTGCATCCACCACCCATTCAAAACTAACCGATGCCGAACGCGCTGCGGTGGGAATTACTCCGGGCTTAATAAGGATTTCAGTGGGGTTAGAGGATATCGAGGATATTATTGGGGACATCTCGCAAGCGATTGCAAATAGCTAAGGCTAATGGCAAGGCGAACGCTTGATGCTGCCTCGTGTGATGCAACCTTGGGTATACGTTGCACATTTTGCCCTGGCCTTAGCCAAAGCTATAGCTAATATTGCGGCATATCCGGGTCAATTTCCCGCGCCCACGCAAGAATTCCACCCTTGAGATTATACAAATTCGTGAAGCCGTGATTTTTTTCTAACCAGAGAAGCATATCACCACTTCGCTTTCCGCTGCGGCAATGAATGACAACCTGCTTATCTTTTGCGATCTTGTCAACGTTGTAAGGAATTTCTGACATTGGAATCAGTTCGCCTTCAAGATTGCAGATATCAAACTCATGCGGCTCGCGAACATCGATCAACTGAAAATCAGCGCCTGTATCTTTAAGCTTCTTTAACTCCTGAACGGTGACCTCTTTCATAATACCTGATTGATTACCTGCCAAAGATTTATCTTTATCCCGACTTATGCCACAAAAATCTTCATAATCGAGTAAAGATTTTATCTCTTTTCTGGATTGCCGGTCGGGAATGTTAATTACGGTCTGATCGAGTGTTAACGCATCGAAGATCAATAACTTATCGATTAAAGGTTCGCCCGCGCTTACGATCAGTTTGATGGCTTCCGAAGCCTGAAGCGTTCCGATAATTCCTGGGAGGGCGCCAACGACACCGGCCTGTTCACAATTCTGGACCGTTTCAGGAGCGGGAGGTTCAGGGAACAAGTCACGGTAATTTGCTGATCGGGTTCCGTCTCGCCTCCTTGCATTTAACACGGAAACCTGCCCCTCGAACTTTAAAATGGAACCATAAATGAGAGTCTTGTCCAGTAGTACGCATGCGTCATTCAAAAGATAGCGTGTCGGAAAGTTATCAGTGCCATCGATTACAATATCGAACTCTCTTAATAACCCAAATGCATTTCCAGACGATATCTTCTGCGTAAACGCAGTGACGGTGATGAGTGGATTTAGTTGGTTGAGCTTGCGCGCGGCCACTTCGGCTTTTTTCATTCCCACTTCTTCAGTCGTGTAAATAATCTGCCGCTGCAAATTGGAGATACCAATGGTATCGTGGTCGACAATCCCGATGTTGCCAACGCCCGCTGCGGCAAGGTAAAGTGCGATGGGGGAGCCTAGTCCACCGGCCCCGACTACGAGAACACGCGCTTCCTTCAGCTTCTGCTGACCAGCGATGCCCACCTCGTCAAGTACGAGATGCCGGGAGTATCGCCTCGTTTCTTCCGCGCTCAATTTGTTCATCATGAAAGGTAAGGAATCTTAAAACTTTTTCAGCGCCCGCTCTGCAACCGTTCGGCCAATGGAAAGGGAAGAGGTTGCTGCCGGGGATGGCGCGTTGCACACGTTGATGACCTGCTCTTTCTCAAGAATTAAGAAATCATCAACAAGGCCACCGGTTCTATCACAGGCCTGCGCGCGCACGCCAGCGCCTCCATCAACCAAATCTTCTTCCCGAATTTCCGGCATTAGCTTTTGCAACGCTTTCGTAAATGCAGCTTTTGAAAACGAACGATACATCTCGCCTAATCCGGTACGCCAATACTTCTTAGCTACTTTCTGAAATCCAGGCCACGCCAGCGTTTCTGCAAGTTCGCTCATGTTTATATCTGAGCGTTTATATCCTTCGCGCTTGAATGCGAGAACAGCATTCGGCCCAGCTTCCACGCCACCTTTCATCATTCGTGTAAAGTGAACTCCGAGGAATGGAAAATTTGGATCTGGAACAGGGTAGATGAGATTTTTAACAAGGTATTCTTTATCTTTCTTAAGCTTGTAATACTCACCGCGGAAGGGAATGATCTTGACATTTACTTCAGGCATGGTGAGCTTTGCAATCTTATCGGAATATAAACCCGCGCAATTGATCAATTGCTTCGCCTCATACGATGCCTTGTCGGTGATGACGGTGACGCCCGTAGAGTTCAGCTGAATATCGAAAACTTTTTCGCTGAGGTGTATGTGTCCACCGTTCTTACGGATGAGCGTTGCGTATTTTTCGGCTACTACTTTGTAGTCAACAATTCCCGTTTGAGGAACGAAAAATCCTGCCACACCATTCACATGCGGCTCATACTCTTTCAATTGTGCGGCATTCAGCATTTTGAATCCTGTCAAGCCATTCTGCGCACCGCGATCAAAAAGGTTTTTGAGGAGAGGGACCTCTTTATCTTCGGTGGCGACCACGATCTTGCCACAGAGCTCATAAGGAACATCGTTTTGATTGCAGAAATCGATCAGCAGGTTGTACCCGTCAATGCAGTTCTTTGCCTTGAGGCTGCCTGGTTTGTAGTACAGCCCGGAATGAATTACTCCGCTGTTGTTTCCAGTTTGATGTTTGGCCACTTCACCTTCTTTCTCGACCACGAGAACCTTACTTCCCGGTTTCTTTTCCAGAACACTTAAGGCCGTTGCGAGCCCAACAATGCCTCCACCGACAATGACGATATCGTATTTCACGTTACTTTTTTGTGCGAAAGTAGTTCAAAAAAATAAAACTGGAACAAACGTAACGCTAGTCCTTGATCGCGCGAATGCGTACGTTCAGAGAATTTTCAACGATCACAAAGTGATTAGCAGGGATAAGCGTCCACGATTTATCATCTGAAAGTTTTTCGGATACGACAAGCACGGCCTGGTCATCGTCCTGCGGGGCCATAAGGTGAGTGACACCATCTTCAACAACAAATCGGCTGCCTTCTGAGTGATAAAGCGTGAGCGGTTCTTCTTTTGGATCAGTGCAGTAACGGGTGGCAACGACAAACAAGCCATTCGTGAAACCCATATTGAGGTATGCTGGTTCTTTAATACCAGCATCAGCCATCATTTTCTTCAGGGCCCTGAAGGTGTTTTCAAACGCATCGACTACCGCCTCTGGACTGATCGTTCTGTGATTTGCGAAAAGGTAATTCAGCAGATAGGCGAATATATGTTCAGAGTCTGTCTGACCTTTGATCCAATTGTAAAGTTCATCCGAAAGAGGTTCACGAAGTTTGCGCTTTATCTTCGAAAACTCTTCAACACCGCCATTGTGCATCATCAAAAGGTTTTTGTATTGGAAGGGGTGGCAATTTGATTCCGACACTTCTCCAACGCTGGCAGCGCGCACATGTGCAACGAAGCAATCGGTCTTGATTTTGGGTGCAAGGTTTTTAAGGTTTCGATTGCTCCACGCAGGATGAACCGATACAAAGGTTACCGGTTCGAAGTTAACTTCCTTTACATACCATCCAATGCCAAAACCATCACCATTCAACGGCTCTTCAAGTTCACGCGCATTGATACTTTGGTTGACCAGTGAGTTTTTAGGTTGATATAGAAGTTTGTCGATGATGATGGGCGTGCCCAGGTAAGCCATAAGTCTGCACATAGTAGGAGGTTTAGGCTTAAAAGATAAGAAAAATTGTGGCGGATTGCTCGCTTGCAAGCCGCCCGGTTCTTATCTGGGTGCCTTATTCTTTTTCGAATTTCAGCGATATAGAATTCATACAATAGCGCAAACCGGTCGGGCGGGGGCCATCGGGGAAGACATGACCAAGGTGTCCACCACAATTACTGCAAACGACTTCTTGCCGGACCATACCATGACTTTTGTCGAGAATAGTAGCAACCGCATTCTTGTCAACAGGTTGGTAGAAACTTGGCCATCCCGTTCCGGACTCGAATTTCGTGTCAGAGTTGAAGAGCTTCTGATGGCATCCACGACAATAGTAGACGCCCTTATTGTGATTGTCCCAATACTCACCTGTGAACGCCCGCTCGGTTCCCTTTTCACGTAAAACGCGATACTCTTCACTCGTCAGTTGCTTCTTCCATTCTTCGTTCGATTTGATTGTGTTTTCATTCATAAGAATCAATTTAGATCATAACCGTCCATGGCTGCTGAAAGTTTAAGTCGGTGAAGAAACGAATGGTGGAACATAAGCGCCTTAACACACGACCACCTTAGTACCCCGATGCTCCCTTCGCTGCGATCGGGTTCTTTGACATTTCAACACCAATGTCAGGAAATCGCCAAATCTCAACTTTTTGGCGGTCAATCACCCTTAATTTTGTTTGATTTTCAAAGAAACCGTATTATTACCGGACCATGAGAAGATGTGTACTTGCTGTATTACTGCTAATCGTATGTAATTTTGCGTCTGCGCAGGGTTACAAGCTTCATTCAGTATACGTTTACGGCTTTACCCGCTATGTCGAGTGGCCTGCCGACTATAGCTCAGGCGATTTCGAGATCTTGGTTTTGGGCGATTCACCGATTATTGATCAGCTCAAGGAGATGGCAACGGCTAAAAAAGTAGGTGATCGCAGTATCAAAGTGACAAGAATCGCCACCGTTGCCGAGCTTAAAAAATGTAATATCCTTTTCATTCCTGCAGCACAATCAGCACAATTCGCAACCGCACTAACGAAAATCGGTAGTCAGTCAACGCTTGTAATAACGGAGGAGCCAGGGTTAGGCGCGAAAGGAAGCGACATTAACTTCATTACAAAGGATGGTAAGCTGGCGTTTGAATTAAACCAGGCCGCAGCAGCGAAGCATAATTTGAAAATCTCAAATGCCCTGATGGGTATGGCGATATTGATTTAACCCACTATGGAAGATAAACAGAAGAAGAAGTTCCGCTTTCGACTCACGATCGGGAACAAGATCATTGGTAGTTTCATTCTGCTCATAGCCCTTTTCATTCTTGTCGTTTCCGTGATTTTTGGAAGCGGTAATACAATTGAAAGCGTGGTGCGAAGCTCGAGTGAGAATTACAGACCGTCAAAAGACGCCATCAACGAGTTCATCCTGATGGTGACAAAGTCGAGGATGTTTGTTACTAACTGGGTTTACCTGCGTGGAAACCAGGAAGACAAGAATGCGCTTCGTCTTCTGCAGGAGACGGAATACCCCGCATTAAAGAAAAGACTGGAACAGCTGTCGACAAATTGGGACAAAGATCAAAAGTTACGTATGGACAGCGCCATCAATGATTTTGATTCGCTGTTGACGATCCAGCGTGAGTCGATCATGGCAAACCTTCAAACGTTCGAAAACTATGAAGATGCTACGCTCAAGTTCATGGCCGAAAACTCGGTGGAAAGTGAAGTCATCCCGATAACGAATGAGCTTATCAAAAAACTAGTATTGATTTCGGAACGTCAGAATCAACTGACAGCACAATCTGATGGAGAGGTAATCACGTCTATCGATCGGCTAAAGATGATGACCTTGATCTTTGGAGGAATTTTCCTTGCAATCGCTGTCATCAGTGCTCTATACTTGGTCATATCCGTAACCAAGCCTGTCAACTACCTGAAGAATATTGTTGAGAAACTTGGGCGCGGTGAGTTAGTGGAAGACAAGCAAACGAAATTTAACAATGACGAAATTGGTGACATGGCGTTTGCTATGGATAACCTTGTCAATGGACTCAAAGCGACAACGCTGTTTGCTGAAAACATCGGTAAGGGAAGTTACCAATCTGACTTTAAGCCACTAAGTGAGCATGATGTTCTCGGGAATGCATTGATCAATATGCGCGACAACCTTGCGAAAGTTGCCGAAGACGATACGAAGCGCAACTGGGCAACCAGTGGTCAGGCAAAGTTTGGCGAGATACTTCGCACCAACAATAACGACCTTCTTAAATTGTCGGATGAGATCATCGGTAATTTGGTCAAGTACCTGAAGGCCAACCAAGGCGCCCTTTATATTGTCGATGACAACGGTGAGGGCGAGGAGCCAACAATGTCGATGAAGGCTTGCTATGCCTGGGACAAGAAGAAGTTTTTAAATCACAAGATTCATAGAGGAGAAGGGCTTGCAGGGCAGGCATGGCAGGAAGGTGACATCGTTTATTTGACGGAAGTTCCTCAGAACTACATCAAGATCACATCAGGTCTCGGTGATGCCAATCCGACCAGTGTGATGATCGTTCCTTTAAAAGTCAATGATCAGATCTTTGGTGTGGTGGAGATCGCTTCATTCACAACCTTCCAGGATTTTGAAATTGAATTCGTTCAGAAAATAGCTGAAAGCATCGCTTCAACTATTTCTTCGGTGAAGATCAATGCAAAGACGCAGCACTTGCTGGAAGAATCGCAGGAGATGACCGAACAGATGCGCGCACAAGAAGAAGAGATGCGCCAGAACATGGAAGAACTGCAGGCAACCCAGGAAGAGATGCAGCGCAGCCAGTCCGAAACGGAAGCAACGATGGTGGCTGTTCATAGCGCCCTTGCCGTTGCTGATTTCAGCACCGATGGATCGCTGACAAAAGTGAATGGAAACTTCCTGGAACTGTATGGTTTTGCACAAGAAGAGATTCTCGGAGAGCATCACCGGATACTCGTCACGAAAGAAGAAAAAGGAACAGAAGAATACCGACAGTTCTGGAGAGATCTGGCAAACGGATATCCTAAGAAGGGAACGTTTAGAAGGCTAAACCGCAAAGGCGAAGTGATCACAGTGAAGTCCAATTATTCGCCTATCAAGAATCGCTCGGGCGAGGTAGTGAAGATCATGGAGATCACCTACGAAATGAAGGATGCGGCTGTGGAGAAGAAACTAAGTGAGTCAAAAGTTTACTAATACCTACCTAATTACCTAAAAAGAGAAAGCGTAGCTTCGAAAGAATTGCTACGCTTCTTTGTTTTGGGCTCCTGAATAAGTATTCCTTAAAATACCGTTAGGCTCAGGCAATGTATTGCAGATCTACGTCCGAGTCAATCCATTGGCTCTGTCCCGATATAGATGGGCTTTACACAACAGAAGTTGGTCAAGCATTGGGCTAGGGCCGGTGCGTTTGTTCAAAATTATCGAGATGCGTAATGAACGTTCCGTTTGTAAAACACGTCAGGAGTTTCTTAAATGAGGTGAAAGCAATCGGCAAATGTGATTAGTTTTGAGAGCCGCAAGGCGAGAACAACGTTTTTACGAGAGGGTCTTTTCGTTGTTCTTGAGGCAGTCGCACGGATGGTGAGGCTGCCTCTTCTATTTGGTATTGATCTGCTCGTACTCATGTACGGACAGCACCTCGGCCACGTTTGTGTCGGCTCCTTTGGTAGTGATGAGTTTAGAGATGGTATGTGCTTTCATTCGGGCAGCATCGATCGGCTGACAAAGTGCAAGGACATCGTCTTTGGTCAGGTTCGGATTAAGCCAGTCCTTCTCATACTCGCGTGGTAGAATCACGGGCATTCGATGCTTTGAGTTGTGTATTTCGTCCATCAGCGCGTTTGCCTTGGTCGTAAGTACTGTGTAGGAGTAGTAATACTGATCATTCTCTCTATTCTTCCACCGCGAGTAAAGGCCAGCGATTGAAAACAAAGGCTGATCGGCCAGGCTGATGTAATGAGGAATTTTCGTTTTTCCTTTTTCATCCATCCACTTCCATTCCATAAATCCTGTGCACGGAATCAGGCATCGTTTGCCTTCCTTAACAGCATCTTTAAATGCTGGCTTCTCGAACATTTCTTCGCTGATACAATTGAGTGTTGAGACTCTGAGCTTCTGCGCTGATGCCAGATCCTTCACCCAAAACGGAACGAGCCCCCAATGGAACATCTGGAGTTCCGTGGGACGGCCGGCCGTCAGTATCGGAGTCGGAAGAAAATCAAAACCATTTTCATGAAATCGCGGAGCATATGCTTCGGCCATTATATCTGAATAGGAAGTGGAATAGTACTCGGCTAATTGCTCATACTTAGTCGTGA
The DNA here is from genome assembly GCA_036402115.1 of Chryseosolibacter sp. GTDB lineage: Bacteria > Bacteroidota > Bacteroidia > Cytophagales > Cyclobacteriaceae > Chryseosolibacter. Next base: position 15,414 of record DASWTM010000102.1, on the reverse strand, counting down.
GCGATTTATGATAGCACATAGCATTCATACGTTGGTGGAATTCAAATATACAGTGCTCAAATGGTAAGGAGAAGCAGCGTTAAGGCTGGCGATTGCCACGGCCGGGCAAAAAAGCAAACAGACGGGATGCGTTGTTGGGATAATCCTTTAAAAAAGCAAAAGAGCTCAGCGTCCCTGAGCTCTATTGTTACCTAAACCTACACCTATGAGAAGACTGACTCTACTCATTCATATTAACGGAAGGCCTCGATGTTAGGTTTCATAGCTTTTAAAGATTTCTTTGAAAATCCTAGCTGCTTATAGCTGTTTTTTTGTCTTTTCTTTAAAGACTTTACGAAATTTCTCCAATTTCGGAGTTATGACAAACGAACAATAAGGCTGGTCCTGATTAAGATTATAATAATTTTGATGGTAATCTTCTGCCTTATAAAAGACGCTTGCCGGGCTAATTTCTGTTACGATCGGGCCGTTGAATATCTTTTCGCTATCTAGTTTATTCTTGTAATATTCAGCAAGCCGCTTTTGTTCATCGTTGTGATAATAAACGACCGAACGATACTGGGTTCCCTCATCTGCTCCCTGCTTATTTAATGTGGTAGGGTCGTGCGTTTTCCAGAAAATCTCCAATAGCTCATCATACGTTATTTTTTTAGGGTCGTAATGAAACTGGATAACTTCAGCGTGTCCGGTCAAGCCGCTGCAAACTTCTTTGTAGGTGGGATTTTTGACTTTCCCACCGGTATACCCGGAAGTAACATTATAAACCCCATCAACGTCAAGGAATATCGCCTCCGTACACCAGAAACACCCTGATCCAAAAGTTGCCAGCTCAAGGCCAGCCGTATTTACCACCTGATTTGCCATCGATTTTTCGTCTTGCTTTTTTGATTTTTGACCGCAGGACGTTCCTGCGACCAGAACGGTTAGTAGGAGGGAGAAAATTCCGATCCGCATAGTTTTCGTTTTATACATAAACCAGATACGAAGAAAATAGTTCGCCTGGATTTGAGCGCGCAAATGCTATGGGCGAAAGCGAATTCATCCAACGTGCCTTCGCCTTCGCCAGAAGCTTAGCGCTTAATAGGCGGAATAGAATGATTTAATTGCAGGTGTCAGCTGACTAAAAATAGGTTTCGTAAATTCAAGGAAGAGATCCTGATTCTGCGGGGGCTGCATTTCTTTTTGTTTACATTGATTCAATTGCTGATCAGTCAATGCCCGCTCATCACCATTAAAGCGCGCCCACGTGTTCACCCACACATAGTCTCCTTCAAATTTCTTGTGCGTCAAAACACCATTCGTCTTTGCGTCAAGAATCAACATGCTCACAAGGCCGGATGACTTTACTTCCTTGCGATAAGTGGTGAGTTTAGCTTTTACCGTGTTATATACCGGCACAGTCTTGCCCTCGATTTTTGTCTCCCCTACACGCACGCTGTCTTTTGTTACCGTCTCTTCTTTTTCCCTGATCGCAATATTTCCAACGGAGAAGTCATCGAATTGAATGCGCATAATTTGATCCATCGGATAGGTTACGTTCTTCGCTGCAGCGGGGGTAAAAAACTTTACGAAGCCATCTTCGCGATAGGTAGAGTGCACAAACTCTTCCACCTTGTCCTGAAAGAATCCTCCGCTTAGGTTGTAACGCGCAGGCACCGGAATCTGCTCCAGGTAAACTTTCACAGTAGCCTCAAACTTTGACTTATCAAGATATTCAACAACATCCTTGTATCCAGGAACAAAAGCGTGTGCATCGGCAAAATTAAAGTAGGCGCGCTTAGCGTCTGCACGGGTCCCTTTCATCAGATCGGTGATTCCTGCATTATAACTTTCTTCTGCTGCCTTTTCTTTTAGTGGTCCGAGTTCCGCGTAATAGTTCTTAGGACTCTTGATGACCTTCATGCAACCGGGGCACTGACGTATCTGTTCGTACATCGTGTTGATCGTGTTGTATGACTGTATCGCATTCTTCCATTTGAAAGGGGAGTTAGAAGCGATTTCATTGTTTGCTTGCGTTTCGTAAAATTCAAGCGCAAGAGGATAGGCCGCCTTCAGCGTTTCAGCCGATTTTGAATGATCAGGCTTCTGCCGCAAACGACCAATTGCTTTCGTCACAGCATCAAAGTAATCTCCGCGCTCGAATGCTTTTTTACCGGAACTACAGGCGCAGATAAGTGCGATCAGTGAAAAGAACAGTAGACGTTGTTTCATAGCTGGGGTATTTGGCAGGGTCAATTTCAAATTGAATGCCCAATTTAACGCAGAATAGCGACTCGAGAAAAAGGATGTATGGAAAACGATCTTTTTGGCAGGAATAGATCGGTTTTTCGCGTGTAAAATGCTCCCCAGGCCTAGCTGGAGGGGAAAAAGTATATGAGGATATCGTCAATGGTATCACGCCAGTTTCCCCAGGAGTGACTTTGATTTACTTCCATGTACTGGTACTTGCAGGTGTTCTTGTCAAGGATACCTTTCATCTTAAGGGCACCTTCTTCTGCGTCATAGATTTTTCCAGTTGTCATAAACGTTTTCACGGGTGGGTTCTCCGGATTGTCGCACACTTTATAAATGTCAGGACGAAACCAGAACGAAGGGGATTGAATTCCGGCCAGGCCAAAAACCTCAGGCTTTGAAAATGCGAAGAATGCTGCCGACAGGCCTCCCATGGAAGAACCGATCACGGCTCGCCTTGCTGGACTGTTTGAGATCGGATAGGCTTTCTCGATAAAGGGAAGAAATTCATCGGTCATGAACGACAGGTATTTTTGGTTCAAGGCAAGTTCGTTCATGCGTCTGTTGTTGGAGCGATTTACAGGCTCGCGATGATCGAGAAACACCGCGATTACCGGTTCGATCTTTTTCAGATGGATGAGGTTATCGAGAATCGTCACCATGTTGCCGAGACGCTCGTGCATGTACTCGTAGCCATCGGTTACGTAAATAACGGGGTAGCTACTGGAAGAAGAGTACCCACTGGGAGTATAGACGCTGTACGTTACTTGATATCCGAGCGTCTTGCTGTTAAAAAGTTTGTCTTTGGTAACCTTGCCTGCGCGGGCATCTTCAAGAATAGATGTTGTAATTGGATCCGCTTTCCATTCCGGCATGCGCAACTCTGAGTTCGGGCTTCCTCCACCCACGCCTGACCATTGTTGGAATTCATTGTGCGGGTCAAGGATCCAGTTTGTGCCATCGATAAGAATGCGATAATCGAGTCGTGCATCTTTTGGAAAAGACGTTCTAAAAATCCAAATATCCGAGTGAGGCAGCTTTGAACCTTTTGTATTTATTTCCTTTCGGTAACCCCAGTCGTTGAAATCACCAATCCATGAAACACTGGTGGCAGGTCCGCGATATAAGAAGGCGACTGAGTCTGCAACAATTAGTGGAATCCGTTTCTGATTCAACAACATATTCCAAAGACTGTCTTGCTCATGGGCAGTCCGCGCCCTGGCTAAACCGGACAGCGTGGTGGTAATATCTTTATAGTCCTGTGAGTAGCCTGAGAATACGATGCAGCTACAGAGCAGTGGAATGACAAGGGTTTTCATTGAGCACGTTTGGCAATAACAATATCGTCATTATCGTCAACAAATCGAACACAAATTCCCCCAATGATAAAGAAAACGCCTGCCATGACGATGCTATAAATTGCATTGGAATTATAGAAGTATTTGACAATCGGACCGCCCACGATTCCATTGAAGATCTGAGGTAGTGTGATAAAGAAGTTAAATACCCCCATGTAAATTCCCATTTTATGTGCTGGAATGGAGCCCGCCAGGATTGCATAAGGCATCGCTAGTATGCTGGCCCATGCAATGCCAACTCCGACCATCGAAAAAATCAACAGGTCAGGATCATGGATAAAATAGATTGATATCAAACCAATTCCGCCAAGGAATAGCGAAATAGAATGGGTAAACTTCCGGCCAATCTTTGCAGCGATGGCAGGCAGAAGCAAGGCATAAATTGCCGACACGCCATTATAAACTCCGAAAATAATACCGACCCAGTTGCCGGCATCCTGATAGGTTGTCGATGAATGATCATCCACCGACAAACCGTAAACATGAGTTGCGATGGCAGGGGTAGAATACACCCACATCGAGAAAAGCGCGAACCAAGAAAAAAACTGAACGAGTCCGAGCTGGCGCATAGTCTTCGGCATGTTTCTAAAATCGTGAAGGATAGAGCCTAACCCTTTGCTGTGCGGCTGTTTACTATAGTCGTCTTTTTTGTATTCGTCAGGAGGAAATTCTTTTGTGGTAACTACCGTCCAAAGGATGGCGATAAGAAAAACAACAGCGCCAACGTAAAATGACATGGTTACATTATCAGGAACAATGCCGACAGGCGCATCTTTCGAAACGCCAAACCATTCTGCAAAGATGTAAGGCAGCCACGAGCCCAGCACTGCTCCAAGGCCAATAAGAAAAGTCTGGATCGAGAAGCCGAGTGTACGCTGATCAGAAGGCAACAGGTCCGCCACTAATGCACGGAACGGTTCCATCGCCACATTAAAAGATGCATCCATGATCATTAGTATTCCGGCACCGATGTAAAGAGGCGCAATAAATCCGGCCATACTTCCGGCATTAGGCATCAGCATCAACGCGGTTGCGGCAAGGATAGACCCGGCAAGGAAGAATGGTCTTCGTCTCCCAAGCGAGGTCCATGTGTTATCGCTGTAATAGCCGATAATAGGCTGCACAATCATCCCGGTAAGCGGTGCTGCGAGCCAGAACCATGACAGCTCATGAACATCAGCCCCAAACGTAGTCAATATACGTGATGCATTTCCGTTCTGTAATGCGAAACCAAACTGTATTCCGAGAAATCCAAAACTCATGTTCCAGATTTGCGCAATACTCATCCGCGGCTTTGGAGGATGTAAGGTTGTAGCAGTCATAGTAGCGTATAGGGTTCAGGTTGTATTAACTAATTTACCACTGAATTCTTATCTCCTTTGATTGATATTCAAATTCAGCAACAAGTACGTTCTCTTCGGGCGCAGGTTCCGGATCTTTGATCGGATCATATTTTTCCAGCCCCGCAAAGAAGCTGTTGATTTCAGGAATCAGAAGGGTTTCCTTTCCATTCACTGAGACTGATTTTAATGTGCTGTCAAATCCGTGAAGGACCAGTTTCACTTTGCGGTACGCGGTCTTGAAACTTCCTTCTGCGTTCTGCAACGTCAACGTTCTTTCAACAGGTTTATAATCGATCATCCTCTTTGTGTAGACGTTCTTTTGATAGTCGAACGAATTTCCATCGTCTTCATAAAACAGGAATGAGGAACTTGTAAGTCCGGCATACAGGTGCAGATTCAGTATATCATTCGATTCTCCGGTATGCGACTTCACGGGTTGCATCGGAATGATCGCACCGCCCTTGATATAGATGGGCAAACGATGCAACGGGCATTCAACGATTACCTCCTGATTGGCAATATGCTTGTGCCCGTTATAAACAGAGTACCATAAATCGCCTTCCGGAAAAAGAACTTTACAAAACTCCTTATTACTTTCAACGGGTGCGACTAAGATGAATGGTCCGAACAGATACTGATGCTGGTAATGACCATCATACACGCGAGCATCGTGCGGGTAGTCGACCGCGAGTGAGCGCTGTATCGGCATACCCGTTTCGCTTGCTTCATAGAAGACCGCGTATAGATAGGGGAGAAGCTTGTAACGGAATTTGATGTAGTTGCGTGAGATCTGCTCTACCTCTTCACCGTATGACCATGGTTCCGAGTCTCGGCTATTGATCATCGAGTGTCCGCGGAAGAAGGGAGATAGTGCACCGATTGAAAGCCATCGTGCGAAAAGTTTTGAGTCGGCATTCCCAACAAAACCACCAACATCGTAGCCCGCGAACGCAACACCGGAGAGTCCCATGCTGTTGACAATACGCACACCTAACATCATGTGTTCATCATACGCCACGTTATCGCCCGTCCATACTGCTGCATAACGTTGAATCCCCGCATAGCCTGAGCGCGTTAGATTGAAAGGCCTCCTGTTTTTCATCAGTGCCTTCGTTCCCTCATATGTGCTTCTTGCCATCTGGAATCCATAGATGTTCCGGCCCCTCCGCATCGTTGCTTTATTTCCTTCGAAATCCATCTCAACGTTCTCCGGGAGCATGTTACCCCATGTAGCAATTTCATTCATGTCGTTCCAGAAGCCCTGCACGCCAAGGCTGACATATTCCTGGAAATGATCTTTCCACCACGCCCGGGCTTTCGGATTGGTAAAATCAGGAAAATGACACCAACCAGGCCAGACTTGTCCTGTGTAATACTCGCCATCCGGATATTTGATAAAGACATCTTTCCTTACGCCATCATCGTATGCCTCGTAGCCCTTTTCTACTTTGATTCCCGGATCGCACATCACCACAACATTGAAACCCTTCTCGCGAAGCTGCTGTAACAATCCTTTTGGATCGGGGAAATCGCGCTTGCTCCAGGTGAAAATCTTATACTTCTCCATGTAGTGAATGTCGAACACGATGGTGTCGGCAGGAATGTCTTTTTCGCGAAACGTATCGGCAACGCTTAATACTTCCTTGTCGGGATAATAACTGTAACGACATTGCTGATAACCAATGCTCCAAAGCGGTGGAAGTTCCATCCGACCCGTTAGATGCGTATACTCTTGAATTATCGATCTCACATTTTCCCCATGGATGAAATAGTAGTTCATCTCGCCAGTGTCGGCTGCGAAACTCGAGAACCGATCATTGGACGCTCCGAAGTTGAAGTATGTCTTATGACTGTTATCGAAGAAAATACCGTAGACAAGTTTCGAATGAATGCCAATGTAAAATGGAATTGAACTATAGAGCGGGTCTGCACCCGAACCATAACCGAAGTTATCGGTGTTCCAGTTCGTATAACCGTGTCCTCTTCGATCGAGCGAGCCCGTTTTTTCACCCAGGCCAATGAAGCGTTCGCCTTCCTGAAGCTTCTTGTAAGTTGTTACTTGCTCACCGTTCCAGCTTGTGCCAAGTCGCTTGTCGTCTTCGTTGATAACACTTCCATCGTAGGTCAGGAATGAAATGCGGAAGGGATCTTTATGGATTATCGTTTGAAAATTTTCCGTTGTCAGAACGAGCTGGTCGCTGGTCTCAGAAACTTCCAGTGTAGATGCGCCAGGCTGTGCGACAACAGCATAGGAAAAATCCTCTAGTTCTGCGTGCTGTGATAGACTAACGCGAATGGTGTTGTTTGAGTACACGAGTACGCGGAAACTTGCTGTATCCGTTTGTCCAGAAATACCATTTGATTCTTGTTTCCACTGCTTGAGTTTGCCAGGACCCTGGCTAATTGTCGAATTGAATTTACCGGCCATGCACGTTGCTGATTTGCGATTACTATTTCAGCCAAAGTTAACCAAGGCTGTGAATCTGCCTGCATAGGGATGAAAAGAAATGTCCACGGTCTACAGTCGATAGTCCTGGTGTGTGCCGCTGACTGTAGACTATAGACCGTGGACTTCTTGTTGTCTGACGACTTACTTCGTTTTTTTACCTTTCTTCAAGGAAGAATCGCGAACGACTAATCTAGTTTTAAGAATTTTTGTTTCCGGCTGAACATCCACATCGCTGTTTTTAGTCTTCAGTTCAATCTGGCGGATAAGAAGTTTAGCAGCTTCCTGGCCCATCTCAAAACCAGGTTGATCTACCGATGTCAATGGCGGATCGAGAAGTGCACTGAAGAACCAGTTACTAAATCCGACCACCGCAATATCTTTCGGAATCTTTAAGCCCGCTTCCTTGATCGCCTGCATGGCACCCATGGCAGCCGGGTCATTCGTAGCAAAGATTGCGTCTGGTGGTTCAGACATGGCCAATAGCTTCTCCGTTGCTTTCTTACCTTCTTCAATAGTGCCCAGAGGACACTCCATGATAAGGCTTTTGTTTACCGGGATCTTATGCTCTTTTAAGGCCTCGAGGTAACCCTCCAGACGCTGTTTGGTTATTTCAAGATTTGGTGGCCCTTCAAGGTGAGCAATGCGCTTACAGCCTTGATCGATCAGGTGTAGGGTAGCTTCTTTTGCACCGCTTAGATCGTCTACAATTATTTTACTTGAGTTAGCATTCTCATAAACCCGGTCAAAAAACACCATTGGAACCCCTTTGGCCAGAATTGATTCGATATGGTCGAATGTGTTTGTCTCACGGGAAACAGAGATCAGCATTCCGTCCACACGGCTATTAAAAAGAGCTTTGATGTCGGTTTTTTCCCGCTGGAGCGATTCGTTTGACTGAGTAATGATAACGTTGTATCCAGCGCTGTATGCCACGTCTTCAATTCCACTGATCACCGTAGAAAAGAAGAAGTGTACAAGTTCTGGAATGATGACGCCAATTGTATTTGTCTTGCTCTGACGCAGGCTTAGTGCAACGATGTTCGGCTGGTAGTTTAATTTTTCAGCCAGTTCATTCACTGCCTTTTTTGTTTCCGGACTAATGTCCGGATGATCTTTCAACGCACGAGAGACAGTAGAAGGCGAGATGCCTAGCTCCCGAGCGATGTCTTTGATGGTTACCTGGTTGTATTTCATACATGCAAGTTAGGGTTTCCGCAACAATCTCCGCAACGAGTTGCGCAAATATTTTAATTATCACCGCAACCGTTTGCGAGAACGTGCTGCCGCGGTTTTTACGCTTGCTTCGCAAAGCCGTTCCGCTCACGTTTTCGGTGCCGCTTTGACCATCCTTTCCAATGAATTTTTGTTAAAAAAGGCACTGTGGAAGACCTCAAAATCACCAACATTGGAAAACGAAAACGATTGCGGATTCGATTCCTAAAAATAAATGTTGATTTTTTGCAGCTTTAATCGACAGCTTCTTCCTATCTTTTAATTGGATTTGTAGTTAGTGTGCTTTGACCCACACCTTAGTTATAACTCCATCAATTTTTAACAGTTAACCCAAACCAAAAAAACCGTATGGCAAAATTTTACTTGTCTCTAAGCAGGTATCTTACGGTTCTACTCCTTCTAGTTACGACCATGGCGTGGTCGCAGAGTAGGACTGTGACAGGGAAGGTGACATCCTCAGACGATGGAACCGGTCTCCCTGGTGTGAATGTGATTGAAAAAGGTACCAACAATGGTACCGCAACAGACGCAGATGGAAATTTCAGCATAAGCGTCCCTCAAAATGCAACCCTGGTATTCTCCTTTGTTGGCTATCAGACACAGGAATTGCCTGTAGGCACGCAAAGCACGGTCAACGTGAGTTTGTCTTCGGATGTAACGTCTCTGTCTGAAGTTGTTGTGGTGGGATACGGATCTCAGGAAAAAAAGGAGCTGACCAGCTCAGTTGTTTCGCTGAGTGAGAAAGAATTTAACCGCGGTAACGTCAACGATCCGACCCAATTACTTCAAGGTAAGGTGCCGGGATTGAGCGTTTACAATCGAGGTGGTAATCCGAATTCATCTTCCGTTATTCGCTTGCGCGGTATATCAACAGTGGGTTCTAACATTCAGCCACTGGTCGTAATTGATGGAGTTATTGGTGCATCACTCGATAACGTTGACCCGAATGACATTGAGTCTATTAACGTGTTGAAAGATGGATCAGCAGCCGCAATCTATGGTTCACGTGGTTCGAGCGGTGTGATCATTGTGACTACAAAGCGTGGCGCTAAATCGGGCGCTTTCTCAGCGACTTATGACGGGTATGTTTCTGCTGCGAATGTGTGGAGACGTCAGCCGGTCATGACAAAGAGCGAGTATGTTGCCGCTGGTGGTAACGATCTAGGCTCGGAAACAGACTGGCAGGATGAGGTTACAAGAACAGGTATCTCTCACGTGCATAACGTGGCACTTTCAGGTGGTACACAAACGACCCAATTCCGCCTCTCCACTAACTTCAGAAATGTAGAGGGTGTATTGAGGAACTCTGAATTTGACCAGGTCAACACCAGAGCAAACATTACTCACAGTGCTCTTGATAATAAGTTAAAAATCGACTTGAACATGGCACTGACAAACCGTAACAGTAATTTCTCTTTTGAAGAGGCATTGCGTTACGCGGTATTGTTCAATCCAACTGCACCTATCAGATTCCCGAATGGTGATTATTATCAGGCGATTTTGTTCGATAACTACAACCCTGTAGCGATCATTGAACAAAATCAGAATCTTGGTAAGCGCAAGAACTTGAATTATAACGCGAAGATTGATTATACGTTCTTCGATGCGTTGACACTGACAGTGAACTATGGCCAGCAGTATGAAAACAACTTAAACGGAAGTTACTATAGGAGAAATTCACTGTTTAGAGGTTTCGATCGCGGGGGTCTGGCAAGAAGGTTTACATCAGACAGAAGCTTTAACTTGTTTGAAACCTACGCAACATTTTCAAAGAGCCTGAGTAAGATCAACCTAGACGTCACAGGAGGTTATTCATTCCAGCAAGACGAGTATGAAGATATTACCGTGGAACTTGGAAACTTCCCAAGTGATGACCTTGGTTTCTATGCATTGGAAACATCGGGCGATAGATTATCCGGTAACCCAAACTTCACCAATATTAGCAGCAGTGCTTCTCCAAAAAACCAGATTGTTGCTCAGTTCGCGAGAGTGAACCTTACATTTGACGATGCGATCTACTTTAATGCTTCTGTTAGACGTGAAGGTTCCACTAAGCTTGGTGAGGACAACCGCTATGGTATCTTCCCTGCCTTTGGTATTGGAGCTGATCTGAATAAATATCTTGCGATTAACAACGTTGACCTGTTGAAGGTGCGTGTCGGTTATGGCGTGACTGGTTCTTTGCCAAATGATGCCGGCTTAGCACAAGACCAAGTGGTTTATGAATATGGTGGTGGTGGTGCAACCCGCATCTCACGTAATGCTAACCCTGATTTAAAGTGGGAAGAAAAAGCTGAGTTAAACTTTGGTATTGACTTCTCCATTAGCAACAGACTGACTGGTGCGATCGATCTGTACAACAGGGATATCAAGGACTTCATCCTTGAACAGCCTAGCGATCGTATCGACCGCACTCTGTACCCAGAAGGAAGCCGATTCTTCAACGCAGGATCGCTCAATACAAAGGGTTTTGAAGTGTCACTTGCTTATAACTCAGTTAAGTTTGGAGAATTGTCATGGACTCCTGGCATCGTTCTTAGCAGTTACAAGACTATTCTTGAGTCGTACGTAATCGAACAGGATGGACGTGCAGGTCTCGGATCTCCAGGCCAAAACGATACCGATTTGATCAGAGTTAAAGTAGGAGAGGAAATCGGACAAATTTGGGGACCAGTGTTTGATGGCGTTGAAGGAAACGGTTCGCCTAGATTTAAGGACATTAACGGTGATGGTCAGGTGATCTCCCGTCAGGGCGATTTTCTAAATCCTAACGGTGACTTCATGGAACTTGGTAATGGTATTCCGAGCTTTGAACTTGGTTGGACTAACCAATTGAGCTATAAGAACTGGGATTTCAATGCATTCTTCAGAGGAGCTTTCGGCCACAGTCTTGTAAACAGTTATCGTGCATTTTATGAGCCTATCGACCTTGGCGCTATCAATTCGTACAACCGCATTAAGACTGACAAAGCGGTTGATGGTTTGTCAGTTGCCCAATTCAGCTCTTTGTACGTTGAGAAAGCCGACTTCTTCAAGCTTGATAATGCTACGCTTGGCTATACAATTAAGACTGACAATACAAGAATCAATAGATTCCGTCTGTATGCAAGCGTTCAGAATGCGTTCATGATCACCGGTTACACAGGTATCGATCCAGAACCTGCATTGGTTGACCCAGAACCAGATACGGATGATGTACTTGCTCCTGGTATTGACAGAAGAAATACTTACTTCTCTGCCAGGACATTCACCTTTGGAGTAAACATTGGCTTATAATTCAAAATGACTATGAGATATATTGCAAAATATAGTTTAGTAGCCGCAGCATTTTTCGGGACTGTCGCATGTACAGATTTGGAAGAAGAATTGCGTGGTGATTTTACGGAGAAGTTTGCGCCAGCAAATGCTGGGGTAGGACAGGATGAGGGCGCTGTGACTGATGGATTAGAGGCAGCATTTAACCGTCTGTTGGGTGGAACTGCCAACCACGGTAGTTATTTCTCTGTTCAGGAGCTATCGTCTGATGAAGCAGTTATCACGCAAAAGGGTGGTGACTGGTTTGATGGTGGTATTTGGCTGACAATGCATCGCCATCAGTTTGCATCAACTGGCGTGGGTGGACTCAATGGCGCATGGAATGACACATATGGTGGAATTCTGCAGTGTAATGAACTTTTGGTGAAAGGTAAGCCGAACCCGAACGGGGAAGGTCTTGTCGCCTTGACCGTTTCTGAAGCGGCCCAGGTTCGTACACTGAGAGCATATTTCTACTGGAGATTGCTTGACGTATTCGGTAACGTGAAAATTGCTGTTTCGCCTGGAGACGATGTTCCGCAATCTACTCGTGCCCAGGTTTATGACTTCGTTGTAAACGAACTCAATGCTGTGTTGCCTGACTTGCCAGCTGGTCGTCAGGAATACGCACGCGTTAGCCAGGGAGCGGCAAATGCCTTACTTGCAAGAGTTTATTTGAACGCTCAAGTGTACAAAGGCACTGCGGAGTACGCAAAAGCAATAGAAGCTGCAGATCGTGTAATCAATTCAGGTGTGTACACGCTTGCTCCAAATTTCGCTGATGTTTTCTCGCCTCGCAACACTGACAATCCAGAGCATATTATGATTGCTCCATTTGATGCGGAAACCGGCACCGGGATGAATTTTGCTATGATGACACTGCACTATCCAAGTCAGTTGACATTCAGAGCAACTGCACAACCATGGAACGGATACTCAACCATGGAAGAGTTCTATAACTCCTTCTCTGATGCCGACAAGCGTAAAGCAGCCAGCTTTATTGTTGGGCCACAAAAGGATATCACCGGTAACCCGATCCTTGACTTAGCTTATGACAAAGCCGATCCGGATGGCGCAGAGATCAACTATACACCTAAGATCAACGAGCTTGCACCAAATGGTTCACGACAAGCCGGTGCACGTCTCGGAAAGTTCAGTTTTAAGATCGGTGTAACGCCTGACATGGATAATGACTATCCAGTTCTTCGCTATGGAGAGGTCTTGTTGAACAAGGCCGAAGCAATCGCACGCCAGAGTGGTAACTGGAGCGATCCTGCTGCACTTGCGGTTATCAATGAATTACGCACAAGAGCAGGAGTACCTACCTACACCACAATGACTGAAGGTGAATTCCTTGCAGAGCGTGGCCGTGAGTTATTCCAGGAAGCTCTGCGCAGAACTGACTTGATCAGATTTGGTGCGTGGGGCCGTGCATGGTGGGAAAAGCCAGCACACAACGATGCGCACAAGATATTGATGCCAATTCCGCAGGAGCAGATTGACGCATCAAAAGCACCTAACAAGCTTGTGCAGAACCCTGGTTATTAATTAAGATTTAATTCTAAGTTTGAAATAGCGTACAATGAAAATTGTACGCTATTTTTATTTCTTTTTTTCTCATGAGATGGATTGTACTACTGGGATTTTGCGTGTTATTCGGGTGCAACACCGAGCATTCACGGCCCAACAATTCATTGTTTACAGATGCAACTGAAAGTAGCGGCATCACATTTCGCAATGATGTTACCATTACTCCGCAGTTGAATCCATACACCTACCGGAATTTCTACAACGGTGCGGGCGTTGCCATCGGAGACATCAACAATGACGGCCTGCAAGACATTTACTTTGCCGCCAATCAGACTGGCAATAAGCTGTATTTGAACCGTGGAAATTTTACGTTCGAAGATATTACAGACCGCGCTGGCGTTAGCTGTGGCAATGTATGGTCCAGTGGGGTAACATTTGCCGATATCAATGGGGACGGCTATCTCGATATCTATGTTTGCAAGTCGGGGGATCCTGCTGCTGCACGCAGATACAATGAGCTTTTTATTAACAATGGCGATCTGACCTTTACGGAGCGCTCAAAGGAATATGGGCTGGATGTCGTAGGTTTGTCTGTCCAGGCAGCGTTCTTCGATTATGATCGTGACGGTGACCTTGACTGCTACCTGCTTACGAACTCCTTCAAAACGATTGGTAACTTCGATCTCGTGAAAGATCAGCGAAAAATCTCCGATCCAACGGGTCAGGGAAATAAATTTTTTATCAACGAGAACGGAGTGTTTAAGGACCGTACTACTGAAGCTGGCATATATTCGAGTGCAATTGGATTTGGGCTGGGCATTACACTGGGTGATTTCAACAATGACCGATGGACCGATCTGTTTATCTCGAACGATTTTTTCGAACGGGATTATCTTTACATCAATGATCAGCACGGTGGGTTTGTTGAGTCTTTGCCTGATTATTTTGAATCGATCAGTATGGGCTCAATGGGAGCCGACTTCGCGGATCTTGACAATGACGGGCAGGCCGAATTATTTGTGACGGAAATGTTGCCCGACTCCCTTAGTCGAAAAAAATCAAAAACGGTTTACGAAAACTGGAATAAGCATCAGCTCAATCTCGACAATGGGTATCATCACCAGTACTCGCGCAATGTCCTCCAGACCAGGATAGGGGAATCACGCTTTGCCGAAGTTGGTCGCTTTGCTGGTGTGGCCGCTACTGAGTGGTCGTGGGGTGCTCTGCTCTTCGATATGGACAATGATGGCCTGCGCGATATCTTTGTCGCCAATGGAATCTACAAAGACCTTCTCGACCGCGACTACCTTGCATACAGTGCGTCTGATGAAAACATTCGGAACATTATCCGCACGGAGGAACAGAATGCGATTCTTAAGCTTATTGACCTGATGCCGGTATCAGCATTTCCGAACTATGCTTTTAAGAATCGCGGAGGCCTTCGTTTTGAAAATGTTTCAACGTCATGGGGCTTCGAAAGACCTGCGTTCTCAAGCGGCTCCGCGTATGCTGATCTTGATAACGATGGGGACCTTGACCTGGTGATCAATAACCTGAACGATGCCGCCCTAGTCTATCGAAACAATGCTAGCAACAAGAGTTTGAGTTTACAATTTGGAATGGCCGGCAAGAACCGATTTGCCATCGGTACACATGTCACCGTGTATGTAGGAGCCGATCGCTATACGGCCGACAATTTTGTTACTCGCGGTTTTCAAAGCTCAGTGCCTTCGATTGTTACCGTTGGGATTGGTAGTCATAAAGCTGTGGATTCCATTCACGTCCAATGGCCCGATGGTGAGCGTGAAATTTTTCTAAGCCTGCCAGCAGGTCGCGTTCACAAAATCGAAAAAGGCAAGGGCAAGATGAGGACAGCTGAAATCTTGCGAGGGCGTTCGCTACCTTTCAACATGGAGCATGTCAGCTACAAAGCTGTACGCCATCAAAAAAATGGACTAGTTGATTTTAATCGCGA
>DASWTM010000101.1:0-4888 GCA_036402115.1 Chryseosolibacter sp. | reverse complement strand
CCCGGCTTTTCAAGTTCTTTCAAAATATCGGTCAATGTAGGTAAACCGAATTTTCCGGATACATATTTATTAAGGTCTAGTTGTTTACGCAACTCAGCACTGCTCATCAGGTCTTTCACTGTACAACCTAAATCAGCAGCCATCTTGTTTACCACTTCATAGCTTTCCGGGTGAACTGCACTGGCATCAAGCGGGTTGTTTGCATTGTGGATTCTCAAGAAACCTGCGGCCTGTTCAAATACTTTCTCGCCAAGACGAGGAACCTGCATCAATGCTTCGCGATCCTTAAAAGGTCCGTTCTGATTTCTGAATTCGACAATGTTTTTTGCCAGTGCCGGGCTGAGACCAGACACATAGGAGAGGAGCTCCTTACTCGCGGTATTCACTTCCACACCAACCGAGTTAACACAACTCATCACCACATCATCAAGGCCTTGCTTCAATTTAGTCTGATCAACGTCATGCTGATACTGGCCGACACCGATCGACTTGGGATCAATCTTCACAAGTTCTGACAACGGATCCATCAAACGTCTTCCGATCGAAACGGCTCCTCTTACAGTAATGTCTTTATCAGGAAACTCATCACGCGCAACTTCAGATGCGGAGTAAACGGATGCGCCACTTTCATTCACCATCACAACCAGTACTTTGTGAGGCAATCCGATCGACTTCACAAACGTTTCAGTCTCGCGACTTGCAGTTCCGTTTCCGATGGCAATCGCTTCGATGTCAAATTTTTCAACAAGGCCTTTGATCAACGCAGCCGACTTCGCTGTCTCACGCTGTGGCTCGTGCGGATAGATCGTATCGTTATGGATCAGTTTACCCTGACGATCGAGACAAACGACTTTACATCCCGTTCTGAATCCTGGATCTAGCGCGAGAACATTTTTCTGTCCGAGTGGGGCGGAGAGAAGCAATTCTTTTAAGTTTGATGCGAACACTTTGATCGCTTCATCATCGGCTCTCATCTTCGTCTCCATGCGGATTTCAGTTTCCAGTGACGGACGAAGAAGGCGCTTGTAGGAATCTTTTATCGCAAGCTTTACCTGTTCGGCAGCTGCAGCATTATCGTGCTTGACGAATTGTCTTTCGATGGAGCTGATCGCTTCTTCTTCAGGTGGATAAATGTCGAGGGCGAGAATGCCTTCTTTTTCCCCTCGTCTAAGGGCGAGTAAACGGTGCGAAGGTGTTTTAGAGATTGGCTCGTTCCACTCAAAGTAGTCTTTGTATTTCTGACCTTCAGCTTCTTTACCTTTCATCACCTTTGACTCGATGCTTCCTTCTTTCCAGAAGAGCTCACGTACGTTCTTGCGAGTGTCCGGGTTTTCGCTGATCCATTCCGCCATGATATCGCGAGCCCCCTCGAGTGCCTCTTGCAACGTAGCTACGCCCTTCTCTGCATCAACAAACGATTCAGCAAACTCATCAATATTGAATTTCTCCTGGTTGAACAAGCGTTGTGCGAGTGGTTCAAGACCTTTTTCTTTTGCCGCACTTGCGCGTGTTTTGCGTTTTGGTTTATAGGGGAGATAAATATCTTCAAGTTCAGCGAGCGATGTTGCCACCACGATGGATGACATCAGTTCCGGAGTAAGCTTGCCTTGCTTTTCGATCGATGAAATGATCGCTTCTCTTCGTTTATCAAGTTCCCGCAGTTGTTCGATGCGATCACGCACGTTGGCGATCATCACTTCATCCATACTGCCGGTTAACTCTTTCCGGTAACGGGCAATGAAGGGTATTGTAGCACCTTCTGCCAACAGCTCTGCGACTGCCTTAACATTTTTTAATTGAAGTGAAAGCTCTTTGGTGATAAGCTCGACCCAGCGTGAAATATTTTCCTGTTCCATAAAATTTAGGCAGGCAAAAATAGAAGAACCAAAGGAACCTGCAACAATGGATTTTTATTTGGTTGAAGTTGAGAGTTTTAGCTCTTATTTTCAATCCATTTCTTGAAACATCTTGGAAAATACTGGCTGACCGCGGATTCGGTGCTTATTTTTTTCTTATAAAAACAAAGTCGCCACCTTCATCGCCTACGTTTTGGATAGTACCGAACTGAGGAACCTGGCTCGTATTGTGGAGGATGGGCTCAAGAATGCGCGAAAACAAAAGTTGCGCAGACAGAAAAACGTCATTGTTGCTCTCTAGTTTCTTAAGCAGAGATTCGAAGAAGTAGCTTTTGTCTGGCACCGAAGTAAGGTTGCCACTTGTAATGGCCTTCCGGCTTTTTTCACCGTATATTTCAGAGAATTTTCTCACCAAACTGCTTTCACGTACGTCCCTCGATTTGAAAATGCTTCCACTGAAGCAAGCGTCCGCGATCAATAAGGTGTGTTTGCTTTTGATTGCTCCAAAATAATCTTTAACAACGCTGTTAGGTAGCCATGTGCTTCGATCACTAAGTTGTGCGTCAGAGGGAAGCCAGTACCCAAAATCTTTTGCTTTGTCAAAGAATCCGTGGCCGGCATAGAAGATCAGGAGATTATCGGTTGCGTCAATAGTTGATGAGAGATCCTCAAGCGCTTTAATTATGTCGCGTTTTGTTGCGTTATTCAGATGATGAATTCGATGCTGCTCGAAGCCATATTTTTCCCCCAGGACTTGCGCTAATCGCCTGGCATCATCTGCAGGGTGTTCAAGGTCAGGTAAGCCGGCTTCGTCAAATTGGTAGTCGCTGGACGTAATTAGCAATGCGTAGTATTCTGGCAGACGATCGGTGGAAATTCCTAAGTCAGCTAAACTGATATCATCAATGGGTTTTGGCTCTGCAGTTGTGGTCGTTGGATTTGCTGTGGGAATGTCCTGATGCACGGTTGACGGTGTTAGGGTAGTATCATATTTTGAAAGGTCTTCCTGTGGTCCGATAGGGATGAATTTTTGAAGAACGGGATCAACAAGTTGCAGGTTCGTAAAGCGCTCGCTTAGGAGGCTCTCATCAAGCAACGAGGTCATATACAATTTTGTCCTGTTAATATTCGATTTAAAAGCCGGGGCATCAGCGAGGGGGATTTTAACTACATACTCTTTGCCTTTAACAGTGAGTGGAAATTGTTCTTTTTCTGCATCATACAGTCCCAGATTGTCAAAAGACGTTTCAATGACGCGCATTGAAGAGAATATCCTTGCACACACTATTTTGTCTTGTTTCAATTTTCTTCTCTTATAGGCCTCATTCGTTTCGAATTCATTCTTTGGGGCAAATATTTTTGGATAAAGTGTTTGAAGAATTTCAGGGGTTAACTGGTTCGGAACCTCCATGGCATTAACTGCCAGGCTCATGTTGCCGCCTGCCGCAATCAATCTTGCGCCTGAAAAGTTGGTCGGAACGCCCGTTTGTCCAAGGGTCCCTTGGCCCCAGCAATACACCTTACCTGTCGCAGTGGCCGCCATTGAATGATTTGTTCCTGCCGCAATAGCCACCACGCCCGTTAGTGATTCAGGAATGTTACATTGACCGAATTTATTGTAGCCCCAGGCAACAATAGTTCCTCCTTCTGTCAGGGCTAACGAATGAAGTCCTCCGGCCGCAATCGCCTTTATCTTCGGTAATTGCTTAGGTACCTCAAGTTGCTTGAAGTCATTGTTTCCCCACACCACAACACTACCATCAACCGTCAGGGCCATCGAGTGGTAGCCGCCTGCAGAAATTGCCTGCGCTCTCGTGAGCGTTTTTGGAACGCTCAACTGTTTGTGAAAGTTGTCGCCCCACGCGACAACAAGTCCCTCAGTTGTTAATCCCAACGCATGGGCAAAGCCTGCTGAGATTCTCTTAAGTTTGCCGGCAAGTAGTTTGGGGTTCCGCTGACCTGCTGAGTTTTCGCCATAGCCCCTCAGCGTTCCGTCTTCGAATAGAATTAAGGAATACTTCGGACCAGCAGCGATGTCCATAGCCTTGGCAATCGACACAAATCCCAGTTGACCAGTTTCATTCGAACCAAAGCCTGTCACCCTTCCATCATCGTGCAAGGCCAATACGTGATCGGCTCCCGCGGAGACTTTGATTATTTTTCTTTCGACTGATGTTTTTGAGACTGTGTCCATTGAACCCCAGACACTAATTGTATTGCTTAGCTGCTGTGAATAGCTGGGAACAGAAAAGAAAATGACACCTAAAAAAGCTAGAAAGGATTTTTTCATTGTTTAAGCTTGGGTATACGAATGTAATCGCACCGCGCAAACAAGTGAATGATTGATGCCCTAGCAAAAGGGCCTTCTAGGCGAGCGTTGCTAGCCGCCTACCGTCTTCCTCAGCTGCTCGACAAGCCCATTCCAAAGATCGTGAAGCTCTTTGTGATCTTCGATGTCTGAATAATCAATTACTTTAAGGAAGACGGATTGAGTGAGCTCATTGAACTCAAGACGGAGTTCAAAGTAAGAGGGATCTCGATCTTCAGCACCATTATCTGGGAGGAATTCGAATCGTACGAAGTGATTTGTACGATGTGCGACCTGTTTTGCTTTGTGCTCTTCATTTTCCCAAATGAAAGTATACACTTTGCTCATGTTGTTAATCTTCACGTCATCTGCGAACCATTCGGCAAGGCCGCTTGCAGTTTGGATATAAGGATACAGCATCTTAATTGAAGCATGCACCTCATAATCTTCAGTGAACAATTTCTTTTTCGCCATCTGCGCAGTTGCCATAAGTAAGACTAACGATTGAATTTAATTTTTTTCTCCGGTAACACAAAGGTTATCCTCATTAATAAGGACAGAGAATTCGTGGAATAACCGATATTTTCAGCCTAATTTTGGAATATTCGCACTTCCTTGTAAGTTTGCGCTCCCAAAATCGGGAATTCTGGCGAGGTAGCTCAGTTGGTGAGAGCGCAGGATTCATAACCCTGAGGTCGGGGGTTCAATTCCCCCTCTCGCTACG
>DASWTM010000100.1:0-3543 GCA_036402115.1 Chryseosolibacter sp. | reverse complement strand
TGGACCAAGCACCTTTCCGAGCTTACCCACTTTTGCCATTACGGTTGGCGTACAGATGATCACATCGATATCTGTCCATCCGCCTTCGATCTTCGCGATATAATCGTCAAGACCTACGTGATCCGCGCCAGCGTCTTTTGCTTCCTGATGCTTATCAGGCGTAGCCAGTACGAGTACGCGAACTACTTTACCGATTCCGTGTGGCAATGAAACCACACCGCGAACCATTTGATCTGATTTCTTAGGATCAACTCCCAAACGGATATCAAGATCAACTGAAGAGTCGAACTTTGTGAAGGTGATTTCCTTCAAAAGTTTCGATGCATCCGCCAGAGAATATTCTTTCTCAGCGTTGTATTTAGCTAAAACAGCTTTTCTGTTTTTTGAAATTCTTGCCATTGTCTTTATTATTTATCCCAAGGGGCTGTTCCTGAAACTGTGATTCCCATGCTTCGTGCAGTACCTGCAACCATCTTCATGGCAGACTCAACTTTGAATGCGTTGAGGTCAGGCATCTTTGTCTGCGCGATAGTTTTCACCTGATCCCAGGTGATAGAACCAACCTTTGTGCGGTTAGGTTCTGCTGAGCCTTTCTGCTTCTTAGCAGCATCGAGGATCAATATGGCTGCAGGAGGCGTTTTGATCACAAAGTCGAACGACTTGTCGTTGTAGATTGTGATTAAAACAGGCAACACCTGGCCTGGTTTGTCTTGTGTACGAGCATTGAACTGCTTGCAAAAGTCCATGATGTTAAGACCTTTGGAACCCAATGCCGGACCGATTGGAGGTGCTGGGTTTGCTGCACCACCTTTTACCTGTAATTTCAGATAACCTGTTACTTCCTTTGCCATATCGCTTAGCTCAAAATCGTTATTCTAATTTTTCCACTTGCATGTAGCTCAATTCCACCGGGGTGTTACGGCCGAAGATCTTCACCATAACATTGAGCTTCTTTTTATCTTCGAAGATCTCTTCCACGTTTCCAGTGAAACCGCTGAAAGGACCATCCATTACTTTTACCGATTCTCCTTTAATGAAAGGAGTTTCCAGTTTTACTTCGAACTCATCGATCTCATCAACCTTTCCTAAGATGCGGTTGACCTCAGACTGACGAAGAGCGACTGGCTCTTTTGTGTTTCCGGTTCCATTGTTTCCAAGGAAGCCGATCACACCTGGAATGTTGTTCACCGCGTGATACGCTTCACCGTTTGACAGATCAGCCGACACGAGAACGTAGCCAGGGAAGAAGTTTCTTTCTCTTACCTTCTTCTTTCCGCCCCTCATTTCATATACTTTCTCAGAAGGTATGAGCACTTGAGGAATGAACTCCGACAGCTTAGAGCGCTCGATCTCAGTTTCCAGGTAAGATTTTACTTTCTTTTCCTGTCCGCTGACAACCCGGAGTACGTACCACTTCAGTTCACCCATTTTCTTTGAATGTTAAAATTCGGTATAAAACCACTGCAACCCGGTCTTAAAGACCCAGTCGATCGCCCCGATCACCAATGCAAAGATTGTTGACGCAACCAGTACCAGTACTGCGCTACTCTGCAACTCACTGAATTTTGACCAAGTCACTTTGTTCTTGATCTCATCCCAGGATTCTGAAATATAGGTCGTTACTTTCTCCATTCAGTTCATCATTTCTAAATCCCGCCTTTCAAATCAGGGCTCGTGCACCCTCTATTTAAAATTTGAAATTTAAAATTTTAAATTTCTTTAGCACGGGTGGAGAGACCTTCCTGCGCTACCGCTCCGGCAGGCAGGCTCGAACTCTTCGGCCCATTTTTTTACTCTTCGCACGGGTGGAGAGACTCGTCCCGATAGCTATCGGGATCCCAGCCAACTACACCCATCATTTCAATTAACTACTTCTTCTGCACGGGTGGAGAGACTCGAACTCCCAGCCAACGGTTTTGGAGACCGCTACTCTACCAATTGAGCTACACCCGTTTAACTATAATTTCCTGCCTTTTGAACGCTACTTTAGGGAGTATAACTCAATCCCCTGAGCCGCACCCGAATACACTCAGCCCAAAAGGACTGCAAAGGTATAAGAAAAGCTGGAAAGCGCAAAGCTGAAAGCAAAAAGCCTTGAAGGAATTTGAAAAGGGAGTGGTTACCCATCGAAAACTCGGTTTTTAGGCCGATTTTCCACAAATTCGGCCTTGCTGCCGGTGCTTACAATCAAAAAAGCAGAAGTAAGATTATCCTACTCCTGCCCTTTCGCTTTATGCTTTTGGCCCCGATAGTCATCGGGACTTTCGGCTTTCTTTTTAATTAGTCAAGAATTTCAGTTACCTGACCAGAACCTACGGTACGGCCACCTTCGCGGATCGCGAAACGAAGACCTTTTTCCATAGCGATCTTGTTGATCAGCTGAACTTCGATTGAAATGTTATCGCCAGGCATAACCATCTCTACACCAGCTGGTAAGAAGATTTCACCCGTTACGTCAGTTGTACGGAAGTAGAACTGAGGGCGGTATTTGTTGAAGAATGGCGTGTGACGTCCACCTTCTTCTTTTGAAAGAACGTAAACTTCAGCCTTGAACTTAGCGTGTGGTGTAACTGAGTTAGGTTTACAGATAACCATACCACGCTTGATCTGCTCTTTTTCAATACCACGGAGAAGAAGACCTACGTTATCACCAGCTTCACCTCTGTCAAGGATCTTACGGAACATTTCAACACCAGTGATGGTAGAAGTAAGGTTCTCAGCACCCATACCAAGGATCTGAACTGGATCACCAGTTTTGATAACACCGCGCTCAATACGGCCGGTAGCAACAGTACCACGACCAGTGATTGAGAACACGTCTTCAACCGGCATCAAGAAATCTTTGTCAACAAGACGAACAGGAATTGGAATGAATTCGTCAACAGCTTTCATAAGCTCTTCAACTTTTTCAACCCACTTTGGTTCGCCATTCAATGCACCAAGTGCAGAACCTCTGATCACAGGCATTGTATCGCCAGGGAAGTTATAAGCAGACATCAATTCACGAACTTCCATTTCAACAAGGTCCAACAATTCTGGATCGTCAACCAAGTCAACTTTGTTCATGAATACAACAAGCGCAGGTACACCTACCTGACGAGCAAGAAGGATGTGTTCGCGAGTTTGTGGCATTGGTCCGTCAGTAGCGGCAACTACAAGGATAGCACCGTCCATCTGAGCAGCACCAGTAACCATGTTCTTCACATAGTCAGCGTGACCTGGACAGTCAACGTGAGCGTAGTGACGCTTTTCAGTAGCGTATTCTACGTGTGAAGTGTTGATCGTGATACCACGTTCCTTTTCTTCAGGAGCGTTGTCAATTGAAGAGAAGTCGCGCACTGCTGCAAGACCTTTTTTAGATAATACTTGAGTGATTGCAGCAGTAAGGGTAGTCTTACCGTGGTCAACGTGACCGATAGTTCCAATGTTTACGTGTGGTTTGGAACGGTCGAATGTTTCTTTAGCCATATTTGAAAATCCCAGTTAAAAGTTTAAAGTGTATAGTTTGTTATAAATAATTACTATCTGTAAGTCGAGTCTTCT
>DASWTM010000099.1:0-9893 GCA_036402115.1 Chryseosolibacter sp. | reverse complement strand
ATATCTCCGAGCAATACGTCCCAGAACTCAACGGTACGGCCAGCGATTTGTGTTTTCTTGCGTTCAACGTAGATGGTAATGTCCTTCTTCGTTGTGTCTTTGTAACGCATACCATCTTCGGAAACGCCTTCGAAACGCTGGTAGATCGTTACCACGCCTACATATTTTCCATCAGGTTGTCTTTCAAGGTCACTGATGTAGTGGATATCATACCATTCGATGCTAACGCGATCATAGTTAAGCGCCATCAGACGTTCGAAGTACTGACGAACTTTGTAGTAGTTGACTTCCTTGCGATTGATCGAAGAAACGCCCATCTCCGCACCTGGCGAGAACAGCTCTTCCGCGCGATCCATCACGCGTGTTGCCTCGGAGTACGCAGTCTTTTTGTTTCCAATGATACTGATGTATTTGCTCAGGTCGCGCACTTTCTCGAGCGCCAGTGAATCGATTGCCTGCTTTCTTTCCGGACTAATGTCGCCTGATTGTGCTGATACCGTTCCGCCAATTGCAAGAAGTACGAATACGAACAGGTTTCTGAAATTTTTGATTACCATAACAAAGGGAGATTTATAGGTTATTTCTTTCTTAATTCTACTTCGGTGATTTTTCCTGAGGCGTCAAATTTAATGTCTTCGACCTTATTTGCGTTCTTCTTTTGATCTTTCAGGTAGTTGAGATAATTCTGAATGGTGGTTGGCCGGTCGTAGTCTTTGTTATCGCCCGTGCCGCTGATGATAATTAACACCGGAGTATCAGGAGAAGCGAACATCGTCAGTGCCTCGCTGATGCTATTGTTTGCTGCTGTGGTGTTGGATGCCGTTGCGACCGCGTCAAAATATTTGGTGAGTACGGCAGACTTCGCTGAGGCAGATGATTCGTTTTGCTTTCTCGCGTTGGCTTCTTCAGCCTCTTTTCGTTTCCGTTCTTCCTCTTCACGCTGTTTTTGCGCAGCAGCTTCCTGTTCCATACGGGCTTTCTCAGCAGCAGCCGCTTCCATGGCTTTCTTTTTACTCTTACATCCTGCCGCAGAGATGAGCAGGACAAAGACGATCAGTAAGAGACTGGAGGAATTTCGAATGACGTTCATCGTTTTTATGATTTAGTTTAATTTGAGTTAACGCTTATAAATTGTGCCACGAACGGACACGGGAGAATCTGTATCTGAAAACGTGCCACATTCGTCAAATGTTGACGAAATTCTACAGCTGGTTTAATTTCAGCGACTAACGTATAATTTCGAAGCTGAAACGCAGAAATCCGCTCTCAGCTTGCTGGTGAAGTTCGCCACTAAGTTGACAAATTTTACCCAGATTAAGTTTAGAATCAAGCCCTAGGATACAGGCGGAGTAGTGATGTGAACAACGCCAAATCCGAGGGTTGAATGATGGCTCCAGGTATGCCGGCAAACCTAATTGGCTTCTTCAGGTCTCGCCATCACCAATATTGTTACAAGCACAACAATATTTTACCTTTGCCGTGTTACTACCCCATGACGATCGCCCGAAACACTATTATCCTGTTAGCGGTAAGCTCAAGTATTTTTTTTGAAGCCCTCGACATCGCCATCATCAACCTTGCTATCCCACTGATCAAAACTGATTTCAACCTCACCGGTGAAACGGTGCAATGGGTTCAGACGCTGTATGTTCTGTTTTATGGAGGATTTCTCATCGTGGGAGGGAAGCTCGCAGATGTGGCAGGTCGTAAAAACATTTTCGTGATCGGGTCAGGACTTTTCTTGATCACATCGCTAGGTGCCGCACTTGCGTCATCCTTTGAAATACTCTGCGCGTTCCGCGCGGTGCAGGGACTGGGTGCTGCATTCGTGATGCCGGCAGCGTTCAGTATCATTACCAATACCTTTCAGGACCCGGTGGCGCGCACGAAGGCGCTGGGAATTTTCGGATCATTTGCCGCGATCGGTTCAGGCAGTGGTTTATCGCTGGGCGGAATTATTGCTACCTACTTCGGATGGCAATGGGTTTTCTACATTAACGTTCCGGTGATTTCTATATCATTATTTTTTGCATACATCTACATCCCAGCCGATCAGAAAGTGAAGAATGAAAATACTCCGGACTACCTGACTGGAATTTTCCTTACGCTGAGCATTCTGATTCTGACCTTTCTTGTACACGATCTCAAGAATGTCATGCATCATCTTTATGCAACGCTGATCATGCTTGCTGCGATGGTGCTGATGATTCGCTCTATCATCAGGCGGAGTAAATCGGATAATGCGTTGATCGATTTCAAGATATTCAACACCGTCTCAACACGCACAGGAAATGGTGTGATGTTTCTGATGGGTGCATTCTTTACAGGATTTCTGTTTACAATTTCCTTAGTTATGCAGTCTTACATGGGCTTCAGCGCAGCGAAGTCCGGGCTGTTGCTGCTGCCGTTCAGCATTTTGTCCGCTGTCGTATCGAAGTCTATTTTACCGCGAGTATTGAAGAGAATTTCAATGTACCAGGGAGGGATCCTCGGAATGTTACTCATGACATCCGGTGGGCTTTTGCTCTTCCTCGGAATTACACTCAACTATAATATTGTCGTGATCCTGCTCTCCGTTGCGTGTGTCACGGGAACAGGCATCGCAGTCTGCTTCATCACGCTGAACGTCATCGCCCTCCGCGACATCCCGGAAAATAATCACGGTCTGGCCTCGAGTTTTATCCAAACGTGTTTCTTCTTTGGAGGTGGATTAGGATTATCCATCCTCACCTTATTCATGGATACCGATCAGCCACTGTACATTCCATCGCTGATCTTAACAACCTACGCGTTCCTCGGTGTGCTTTGGCTCGTGATTGCGAAGAGCCGGAGCGCAGCGTTGGCGGTGAGGTGAGGAGAATGTGTTAAGGTGTTAATGTGTTAAAGTGTTAAAGTGTTAAGGTGTTAAGGTGTTAATGTGTTAAGGTGTTAGGGTGTTAAGGTTGGGGATATCGTCCGTTCGTTCAAGTTTGTAAGTGTCAAAATTTTAATTTTGAACTTTTTGTGCGGCCGATGGATTCACAACATTAACACCTTAACACACTAACACCCTAACACATTTTTCATGAGCACACCTTACGACCGCCTCGGGCCGGAAAATCTCAAGCTTCTTGTCGAGCGTTTCTATGATCTCGTTTTCGCAAATGACGAGATCAAACATCTTTTTAAGACAGATAAGGAAGTGATAAAGGAGAAGCAACGAATGTTTTTGACGCAGTTTTTGGGTGGGCCACCTTTGTATTCGGAGAAATATGGTCATCCGCAGATGCGGGCGCGGCACATGCCTCATCCAATTTCCCAGGAAAATGCGGTGGCATGGCTGTCATGTATGGCAGCGGCCCTGAAAACTTTGCCGATTGAGGAGGAGCTGAAGGACGAACTGTTTAAGCGCTTTGTTCCGACAGCGATGTTCATGGTGAATAAAGAAGACTAACCGGCATTAATTACCGTTGAGCGATTCTTCGGTAGCGATTTTGCGAGTTTATGACACAGGAAATAGTCATCCACGCACGTGGTTTAGAAAATTTCGACAAATCGAAAATCCGCGTATTTCTACGCTTCATTACATTGCCGAACTAGATTCGGACTTATTTCAGAATCAACAGCGCCCCGAAAAACAAAACGATTACAAGCGTAAATAACACGGCACTGAATGCCAATGCGCTGTAGCTAATGTT
Source organism: Chryseosolibacter sp. (assembly GCA_036402115.1). Classification (GTDB taxonomy): domain Bacteria; phylum Bacteroidota; class Bacteroidia; order Cytophagales; family Cyclobacteriaceae; genus Chryseosolibacter. The sequence continues at coordinate 6,216 of DASWTM010000099.1, read as the reverse complement.
TGCTGGCTTTTCAACAGACTCTTGCTTTTTCATAGTTCGTTCGATTTGATAATGTGAAATAACAGTGAACGAACCGGCTATTCTATCAAAAACGGGCGGCAATCCTACACGTGCTGACTTTGACCCTCGATTTTGAGTTTTAATGAGCTCGCAAACCGCAAAACTGCCAAATTTGCGGAAATAGACGGCAATCGGTTTGAGCCCCGTGTTCGGAAATTCTTATCGCAATACGATTCCTGCAGCAAACCTCCCGGAATCTCCCTTGCGCGCAGAGAAAAAGTAGTTGTTGTTGAGTACGGTGCAGAGGTTAGAGATTTCGATTTGCGTCTCGGCCACACCAAATTCCAGCAATTGAATCTTATTTGCATCCCACAAATTCAATTTTGCTTTATTCGATGGCAACGGCATCAGCAATTCCGAGGCATTCGAGAACGATTGCTTGACCGCCACGACTACTTCCTCACCAACTTCGTAGGAAGGCTGACTCACGGATGGGCCAATGCCAGCGACAACGTGCTCTCCACGCGTACCGAATTGCTTGCTCATTTCGAGCAGTGTCTTCTCCAGGATTTTAGCAACGGTGCCTTTCCACCCGGAGTGTACAGCAGCGCATACGTGATTCTTCCGGTCATACACTAAGATGGGGACACAATCCGCAGACATCACGGCAATTAAAATTCCTTTTTCTGAGGTCATCAAGGCGTCTGTGTCCATCAACTCATCTTTCAGAGTAGTGGAGGTGACATTAACAATACGAGTCTTGTGAACTTGTGAGGGCATGACTAATTTTTCCGGTGCGACCTGCATCGCGCTAGCGAGCTTCTCGCGGTTCGCCCGAACGAAATCCTTATCAGGTGAACTCGAGTAGCTTAACGTAAATTCTTTGTCCGCGGCAGTGCGTTCCGACACAAAATGGTCGATCGAAGAAATGGACGATAAGTTTTCGAATTTCCATAAATTCAACCCGTTAATTGCGATTCGCTGCATACTAAAAATTTGGTTGCAAAGATAACGGGCCAGGGCAATTGCAGCGACCAGCACTTCCAACTTTAAATTGAATATCAACCACTTCCTCACATGAACGATATCTCGGCATCGCTTGGAATCCTCTCCTCTATGATTACACCAGCTGTTCTCATCCTTGCAAGTGGCTCGCTGATTCTCACCACATCTCAACGGTTGAGCCGTGTGATTGACCGCGTGCGCAAGATTTCGGTGGAGTTTTCAGAGATTGAAATGAAAGAGAAGGACGCGCATACGGAGAATAAGCGAAAGATCCTGTACAACCTGCTGCGCAAAAGTGCCATGCGCTGTCGTTTACTTACCCGGGCCATGACAATTCTATATATAAGTCTCGGCTTTTTTGTTGCTACCAGTCTGACGATCGGCATCGTTTCAGTTCTTCATACTAGTTATTCGTGGGTTCCGACAGCATTTGGTCTGATGGGAGCATCTTTACTCTTTGTGAGTTCAGCCATTCTAATCGTTGAATCGCGCCTGACGCTGCGTGTCGTTGCAGATGAAATCGATTATGTAATTGAAACAACCCTTCCTAATGCACCAAACGATTTTAAGAAACCTAACTGGTATAAGCGGCTTGGCTTCTAAGCTACATGTCGATGTCCTTCACCTTGCGGTTAGTTCCCTCTGACAGAACAGAAATGGTTACACCTTCCGATTGGTGCCGGACGTTTCTGCTCACACATTCTTCATCTTTTTGAACTTCTGGTTTCAGAATTCGTAAATGCTTTGTCGGTTTCCAGCCGCCTCGTGTCGTATGCCTCATAACCTCTGGTTTCGGAAGGTGAATTAAAACTATGCCGGCAACTGATATGGTCAAAAAATCAAAAAATGCATCTGTTTTTACATACCCGAACTCTCGACTTTTGAAAATAACCCGCATATATGACCGCAACTTCTACCGCCCCTCGATTGGTTGTTCAGGATTTAAAAGTAAATCGTATCCACTCGATCGACTTGCTGCGTGGCATCGTGATGATCATCATGGCATTGGACCACGTTCGTGACTACTTTCATGCAGATGCATTCCTTTTTAATCCGCTGGACCTGTCGCAAACCAATGTGCCCTTGTTCTTCACGCGATGGATCACTCACTTCTGTGCACCGGTATTTGTTTTCCTGGCAGGGACATCCGCGTTCCTGGTAGGAAGCCGAAAGGGAAAAGCGGAATTGTCATCATTTCTATTTAAGCGTGGAGTCTGGTTGCTCGTATTGGAGTTCACCATTATCAACATCGCCTGGTTTTTCAATCTGGAGTTTTCACTCATCGCTTTGACCGTGATCTGGGCCCTCGGGATTGGCATGATCGTGCTTGCCGCTGCAATACACCTCCCATTTAAAGTTATCCTCGGTCTCGGTTTGCTTTTCGTTATGGGTCACAACCTACTGGATCCAATCAAAATGACAGGTTCAGACACACCTGCGGTGTTGTGGTCGCTTTTGCATGAATACAAAGGGTTTCAACTTGATCCTTTCTTTCTCTTTGTTGGATATCCAGTGATTCCGTGGACGGGCATCATGTTGCTTGGATATTGCTTCGGGAAATTTTACCTACCTAAAACAGATGCTGTATTCCGGAAGAAAATTCTGCTCCGGTCGGGTGTGTCAATGATTGTAGCCTTCGTTGTGTTGCGCCTCATCAATTCCTACGGTGATCCATTTCCCTGGTCGGTGCAGAAAAACGGTGTGTTTACCTTCTTGTCGTTTGTCAATGTGACGAAATATCCGCCATCGCTCGATTATATCCTGGTAATGCTTGGCCCCTCATTTATTTTTCTCGCACTCGCGGAAAACCTGCGTGGAAAGTTAAGCCAGTATGTGATTGCCTTGGGTCGCGTGCCGATGTTCTACTACATCACACACTTGTACCTGATCCATATCATCGCTGTTATAGCTGCACTCGCCACCGGCTTTGAATTTTCTGACATGATTTTCAATACGTGGGTGACGGACTCTCCTAATCTGCGCGGATACGGATTCAGCCTGGCCGTTACATACCTGGTATGGATTGCTGTAGTGTTGGCGTTGTTTCCGCTTTGCCTCTGGTATGATCGATACAAAACAGGGAATAAAGAAAAGTGGTGGCTGAGTTATTTGTAGGCAGTTGTTGGCGCGCGCACTGCGTGAGCCTGGTTAACGCGTTGATAAGTAAATATGACTAGTGCTGAGCAGTCTTGTCGTACAGAACACCATGCATAATTGGTGTGGGCTGTATCGATTCGATGTTCTTTAATTTTTGATTGGCATCTTTTATGGCATCCTGCACGTTTGAGTAAACTTTCGTGTTTCCGTCTGCATCGGTCAGATCCGTGCGCCAGATTCTGCGGTGTTCTTCATCCTTGGCTGTGAATGTTACTCTACAACCATCTTTTTCGATAATTGAATATTCTATTGTTAAATGCCCAATTGAGACCTCTTTTGAAAAAACTTCATTTCTCAGTATATCCATAGCCCACGTAGTGGACGCACATCGAAAAAAATTGCGCCAGATTTCAGCACATCAAGAAGACCTGGTGGATAGTGTCGCAAAAAAAGAACGCGTGGCGCGTGACGTGGTTAAAAAACATCTTTTATGGTAGAAAAATACTAGGGGGAGTGGTATAAAAGTACCAGAGAAATAAATCGTAAGACACCTACTTTTGTATATGCTCAGCTTCAAAAAAGTTAAAACTGAACTTCAGCTTCAGATCCGCGTAGCGCTTGTCTTTGCAGGCATTGTCGTAGCGATCATCGTAATCGAGCAGTTATTCCTCAGATAACCAGATCACACGTTACAACACGGGGGAACACGAATTGTACTAGGGATCCGGAAATAAGCCTGGATGTACAAAGAACACGTAATCGACTCAATTAAAGACGTTCTAATCGCGAAGCGAAAAACGCTAGCCATTGCTGAAAGTGTCACCGCTGGGCACATCCAGGCGGCTGTATCGCTAGCTACAAAGGCTACTTCATTTTTCCAAGGTGGCCTCACAGCATACAACCTCAATGAAAAGACACGACTCCTGCACGTGGATGTCGTGCATGCAATGAGTTGCAATTGCGTCTCGGAAAAAGTTGCCGGTGAAATGGCAGTGAATGTTGCGAAATTATTTCAAAGCGATTGGGGAATTTCCATCACTGGTTATGCCACGCCTGTTCCGGATTTAGGCGTTAACAATTTATTCGCGTATTGGGCTGCAAGTCATCAGGGCAAAGTAATAAAGGCAGCGGTGCTTACAGCGGAAAAGGATCAACCCCTCAACGTTCAGGTTTTCTACGCCAACGAAGTGTTAAAATCCTTTCTGCAGGTGCTCAACGACTTTACTGAATAGCCTCCAGAAGAATTTCGACCGGGTGAAGCGCTTTTCTTCCTGTTCCGTCTTTGATCTGGTGTCGGCAACTGGTCCCCGCAGCTACGATCAGTACATCTTCAGGTTGATTTCGGACCGTTGGAAAGAGCACGAGCTCACCGATCTTCATTGAAATGTCGAAGTGTTCGGCTTCGTACCCAAATGATCCGGCCATTCCACAGCATCCGGATGGAATCATGTGCACTTCGTTCTGTCCGAGCCGCGTGAGAATTTTCTTCACGTGTGTCATCGTAGATAGTGCTTTCTGCTGACAATGGCCATGTACTTTAATGAGTCTTCCGGTTTTTTTGAACAATGCCGGATCGATATTCCCCGCATCAAGCTCTTTGGAAAGAAACTCTTCAATCATCAACGTGTGATTGCTGATTTTAATGGCCGCTTCCTTTTCTTCGCCACGCACCAGGTCTGGATATTCATCGCGAAACGTGAGGATGGCAGAGGGCTCAACACCGATCAGTGGCGTCTCATGTGTCACCTTATCTCGGAAGAGGGCAATATTCTTTTTCGCGAGCTCGCGCGCTTCTTCCAGCAAACCTTTGGACAAAAAGCTTCGGCCCGAATCATAATGGTCCAGGATGATTACACCGTATCCCAACTTATCCAGTAACCGTACCGTTGCAATACCAATTTCCGCTTCATTATAATTGAGCAGTTCATCGACAAACAAATGAACACGCTTCTTCGGATTTTTAACGGTTGGCTTGAATTCACGTTTCAGCCACTTTTTCCAGCTGATGGTTGACAAATGAGGCATGCTGCGGTCGGGAGCAAATCCAATGACCTTCTTCACAGCGCGCGCTAACGTGCGGTTGTTAAACACAAGGTTGTATCCCCAGGGCGCGACAGACGCCAACTTCATTCCAAGCGAAAAATTTCCAATAAGTCTGCTGCGGAATGGAACGCCTTTCTCTTTATAATATTGGTATTGCCACTCCTGCTTCAGCTTGCCCATGTCCACATTGGATGGGCATTCGGACTTGCATCCCTTGCAGCTGAGACAAAGATCCATTACATCTTTGATCTCTTCGTGTGCGAACGGATTTGCTTTGTCCGAGCGCGTGATCATTTCTCTCAGGATGTTGGCGCGGGCCCGTGTGGTATCTTTTTCGTTGCGGGTGGCCATGTAGCTCGGGCACATCGTGCCACCGCTTAATTCGGTTTTGCGACAATCCCCTGAACCATTGCATTGTTCTGCAGTGCGCAGAATGCCCAGGTTGTCCGAAAAGTCCAGGATGGTGTCGAACTCCTTCGTTTCCTGGTCTTTTTCAAACCGCAGAAACGTATCCATTGGAGGTGTATTGACGATTTTGCCCGGATTAAAAATTCCGTGCGGATCCCATACGGACTTTAATTCTTGGATCAGGTTGTAATTGTGTTCTCCAATCATCTTGGGAATGAACTCGCCACGCAACCTTCCATCGCCATGCTCGCCTGATAATGAGCCGTCATATTTTTTGACCAGTGTTGCGATTTCTTCCGCTATGGTCCGGAAAAGTTTCACGCCCTGTGTGGTCTTCAGATCGATGATCGGGCGAAGGTGTAACTCACCCGAACCTGCGTGAGCGTAATGCACACTGTATAGTCCGTGCTTTTTCAGAACCTCGCCAACGTCATGGATATACGCGGGCAGATCGTTTACATCCACTGCGGTGTCTTCGATGACGGGCACGGGTTTCTCATCACCCGGAACATTGGAAAGTAAGCCTAAACCTGCTTTACGAAGGTTCCAGACCTTTTTTATGTCATCACCACCGACAATTGGATAAGAGTAGCCGAGACCGTTGGCCTTCAAGTCAGAGATAAGGGCTTGCGCATCCTGCATCGCTTGCTGTTCGGAAGCGCG
>DASWTM010000098.1:0-16511 GCA_036402115.1 Chryseosolibacter sp. | reverse complement strand
GGGCAACGCAGAGGTTTGAACATCGGTGGCAATGAGAAACCGATGTTTGTCATTGGAACAGATACAACCGAGAATATCATTTATACAGGAATTGGTGAAGATCACCCTGGCCTCTATCGAAGAGGATTGTTTATTCCAAATTCGGATGAGCACTGGATTCGCCCTGACCTGAAACTCAACGTAAACGGAACACGCAAATACCTTGCGCGCATCCGCTATCGCCAGAAGCTTGAAGCGTGCACACTCCACAAAAAAGACAACGGGCTTTACATTATTTTCGACCGACCTCAACGCGGTGTTACACCCGGACAATTCGCTGCCTGGTATGATGGCGAAGAACTGGTTGGATCGGGAGTGATCAATTAGCGTGTGTGGTCACGCGTTCGGCATTAGATGGTCGATATCACCTGAGGAGAATGACGAATGACGAGTGACGAATGTTGGAGTTCGTGTAAAGGTCAATGTAAGGATACCCCGGTAAATTGCAGCACTTCATCATTCGACATTGAGCGTTGAGTGTTCGATATTTTTACATAGAAAGAATGTCGAATATCGAACACACAATGTAGAATGTCGAAGTTTGGGTGAACAGTACAACGTTAATGGAGGAAATCTTAGTAGTCTTTGAAGCCGCTAACTCCGCCTGAAACGATAAACTTCATCGCGGTAGGGCCGGAAATGTTTAAGGGTTTGATGTTTTCTTTTGGGACGAAGTAGTGAAAACCTGAAAAGGCATACGAGTGAGGGAAGTAAACTACTACCATATCGTTCAAACCGAGTTCCGTGAGGTCGGGCTGGGTTACAAAACCGATTTGATAGAGGCTGTTGTCTTTGTTGATGCGAACGAGTACTGGCTTATTGAATTTCTTCTTATCCCCCACTACGGCTCCTAGCAGATCTTTAACAGTTGCATAGATTAGTTTGATCAATGGGATTTTGTTCATCCCACGATCGAAGAGATTTCCAATCGTTTTGAAGATGTAGTTGGTAGAGAGGTATCCGATCAATGTAATCACTGCGATAATGATCAGGAAGCCTAGGCCGGGATACGGAAGGTTTAGCCGGTTATCGAGCCACTGGAATGAAACGAAGATGAAGTAAGCGGTTGCAACCAATGGAACGATGAAAAGCGTTCCGCTGAAAAAATAGCGGAGTATTCTTCCGAAGATCCGGTTCAAACGTGAAGGTTGCTCGGGGGACGGCACAGTGACCTGTAATTAATCAGCCGAAAGTTAAAGAGTCGTGAACTACCATGCTAACAACTATCGAACTATAGTTTTGGTGAGTGCGAGTCGAACGACTTCATCCACCTGTTCGTCAATGGTGATATGCGTTGTATCGAGTACCAGTGCATCTTCGGCTTGCTTCAAAGGACTCTCCTGGCGTGTGGTATCGATTTGGTCACGTTTAACGAGGTTGTCGATCACTTCATCAAGATCTACCATGTTATTTTTGATCAACAGCTCCTTCTGTCTGCGGAATGCGCGAACCAGAATGTCTGCAGTCATGAACATCTTCAGCTCAGCATTGGGAAAAACCACTGTCCCAATATCTCGCCCATCCATTACCACACCCTTTTCTTTACCCATTCGCCTTTGCTGATCCACCAGGAACTCGCGAACCTCCTTCACTGCGCTGACCTGGCTGACATTTTCGGAAATCCTCATCTTACGGATGTCACTTTCTACATTCAATCCGTTCAGGTATGTTTCTGATGCATTCTTTTTTGAATTGAATTTAAAAGTAATGCTAATCTGCTGCAGGGCCCGCGAAATTTCTTTTGGATTTGTGAGCGCAACATGGTGATCGAGAAAATAGAGAGTGACTGCACGATACATCGCACCGGTGTCGATATAGCGATAGCCTAAAATGGCAGCAACCTGTTTAGCAGTTGTGCTTTTTCCGCAGGCCGAGTAGCCGTCAATTGCAATTACAATTTTTTTGATGTGCATCAGCAATCCTTTAGTGGACACGGAATCGGTTTTCCAGGTTTTAGCTTTTTATGTTTGTGCTTACGGGGTGACGCGCAGCCTTCTGCAATCACAATCATCGCAATACAAAGGAAAATCACAAGGGATCGAAAATTCAAGCCATTAAGATTTGGTGACCTGTAAAAATAAAAAAAAGATCCTAACCTTCCGTTTTATTTTCGTAGCTCATCCGGAAGCCGATTTTCTGTCCCCCGCCCAGTTCAGGCGTGTGTTCACGTTTTTGATACAGTGTAATCGATTTTACTTCTTTAAAAGGTGGTGCTATAAGATCGTTTTCAATTGCCATACGTAGCACAATCTTTACAATTCTACGAAGAATTTCCTCAGTGATGGGTGAGTCTGAAATTTTATTGTATTCCGAGAGTTCTTTTTCTCCTTCGATAAAAAAGTGATTTTCATGATTGATCATGAGGCGAGCCAATAGATATCCAGGATCATTCGACCGATTGAATTTCAGCGAGTCAGCCATGAAATTGTAAATCATAATCTGCCCGAAATAGCGGTTCACATCGTTTTTTAGAATGTATTCTTCCTTCATGATCGGATGCGAATCCTCGAAGGTTACGACATTGGTATGCATTACAAAGATCAGCATATCACCAGCAAGTTTTACATCGAACTCGTGCTCGCTTACCGTATTGTACTCCACCGTCACATCTTTATCATCTGGATGGGCGCGTTTTAATAACTCATCTACGACTCGCCTCGCTTCCTGTGAAATGCTGCCAAATGCCTCTACGATATGCCGGTACGTTGCTTGTTTTGCAGTGGATTTATTTTCCAACAAATTCTTTATGCAATTGATTGGATCCTGTTCCGAATTCATAGCAACGGTTTTTGTTATTGTAAAAAAGCATCTCTAATTTCATACCATTCAATTATGCACTATGGAACCAAAAGACGAAGGAAAAAACGAAAAGGCATTCAAAAATTTCGGTAAACGAGTTGATGAGTTTGTCAGCGAGCTAAACGAAGCGGGTGATAAACTTCAGAAGGAGTTTCAGGAAAAATACGAAGAACTGAAAGTTGCTGCGGAGAAAATGAAAAAAGAGGCCGAGAGCAAAGAACGTTGGAAAGAAGTCGAAGCAAGTTTGAAGAAAGCGGGCGAAGAACTGAAGAATGCGTTTAATGCTGCTTTTAAGAAGAAAGAGCAATGAAAAGATGGGACGTGTGTGTGGCTCGTCCCATCTTGCTTGAAACTGTGCATTGGCTATGGCTTTTGGCTATGGCAATGCCGTCTCGCAGAAGCTGCTAAACTAAATCTTGACTGTCTTCCATTTGCCCTTGCGGAAAATCAGGATTGCAGCGATGGCGATAAACGACTCTGCAATAGAGATTGCAGCATAAACACCGGGCGATCCGATTTCAAGCACCAGCGCGAGTGAGTATGCCAATGGAATCTGAAATAACCAGAATCCCACGAAGTTTATAATCGTTGGCGTCTTGGTGTCACCGGCTCCATTAAAGGATTGCCCGATAACCATTCCATAAGCGTAAAAGGCATAACCAAGGCACACAATCTGCAAACATTGAACTCCGTTTCTGAGCACTTCCGGATCCGTGGTAAAAAAACCGATTAACTGTTTTGCAAAAATCAGAAATAGTATTCCGACCGTGCCAAGGAAGATCATGTTCAGGAATGCGCTCCGCCAGACCGATTTTTCAGCACGATCTGGATGACCTGCACCTAAATTTTGTCCAACGAGCGTTGCTGATGCGTTCGCCATTCCCCAGGCAGGAAGAATTGCAAACACAATAAGACGAATTGCTATCGTGTAGCCTGCAACTGTTGCGCTTCCAAAGTCTGACATGATTCGAACCAGGAAGATCCAGCTTGCAGAGCCAATGATAAATTGAAGCATCCCTCCTATCGATACACCAATTAACCTTTTCACAATATCCCATCGCAACGGGATATTCAGTCGATCGAACTTGATCATACCTTGTCCACGGAAAAGGTGATAGACCTGGTAAATAACACCAGTTCCCCTCCCTATTGTTGTTGCAATCGCAGCTCCTTCAACCCCCATGGCAGGTATCGGACCAATCCCAAAAATGAAAACGGGTCCAAGTGCGATGTTCAAAATGTTAGCAAGCCATAACGAGCGCATTGCCAGTGAGGCATCACCTGCACCACGAAACACTGCATTAATCAGAAACAACATCATGATGGTAATGTTTCCTGTCAGCATCCAGCGCGTGTAACCCGAGTTGTTGGTGATGAGTGATTCACTGGCGCCCATCAATCGCAAAACATCTTCCGCGAAAAAAATCCCAACAACTGATATTATTGCCGAGATTGTAAGCCCAATGTAGATAGCTTGTGCTGCGGCAACTTTCGCGGCCGCAAAATCTTTTTCACCAACTCTCCGGGCAACCATTGCAGTGGCACCCATACTCAATCCTATGGCTAAAGAATACACCAGGGTAAGTACTGACTCGGTAAGACCGATCGTAGCTACGGCATCATTGTCATTGAGACGGCTCACCCAATACACATCCACTACTGCGAACAATGATTCCATGATCATTTCAAGAATCATGGGGATTGAAAGCATAAAGATTGCGCGATCAATACTCAGCGCAGTATAATCTTGTTCGGTGCCTTTTACAGCTTCCTTAAAAAGACGAAAAAAGGATGATAATTTATTAGAAGTAGAAGTAGTCATGTAACAGTATTTTAGAATAAAGAAATCAGTTCACCAAAACATTGTGATGAACACAGTATCGTCTGACGGTATGATCAGGAAACGATATCTAAAATACAACCTTCATGGCCTTTTTAAGATTAGCAATAAAGACGGTTACGAAAAATGCTGCTGGCAGGTTTCACCGAAATGAAAAAAGCCAGCGCTGGTCACGCTGGCCTTCATCTTATACGTCTACGGTACCATCATTCGCGTATGGTGCCTGTGCCGTAAGTCACATCGTTAATATAGTTAAGCCCTGGCTTGGTTTCGATCGTTGATCCTTTTGTCGTTGAAAAATTAACAGCGGACGATGGCGTGTTTCCGGCTTCGTAGTTGCTTCCGCCCAAAACGGCTGTTACACCTGTGACTGCCCCACCCGAGACTGTTGCCGTGGCTGTGGCGCCAGCCCCAGTACTAGAGCTGTTGTCAATGTACACGCGAGGCGCACCGTTGTAACCACTGCCGCCTTTCGTGACAATATAGCTGGTAATAGCACCACTCGCGTTTACAACCGGATGTGCGACCGCTCCTGATCCTACCACAATATCAACACTGGGTGCCGTAATGTACCCGGAACCAGGATTGGTGACATTAATGCCAACGAGTCGACCATTTGCCATCACTGGTGTCGCAGTCGCACCTGAGCCCTGTCCGTTATCAGAATATCCGATTACGATGGTGGGAGGATAAGCATAATCAACCCCTTCGTTTGTTATGTCAAATGAAATCACTGATCCGCCTGTAATAAATACTTCGGCAGTGGCTGCTGATCCAGCGGTAAGCGTAATTGTTGGTGCGACCAGGTAACCCGAGCCATTAGTGGAAACGTTAATCCCCGTTACTTCGCGCGTATCGGGATCGAACGTAGCAGTTGCCGTTGGTCTCGTTCCAGTAGGAAGATCAGGAGCACTGAAAGTAACAAGTGGAGCATAGGTGTAATCCGTGCCGCCTGAAGTCAAAGTAACAACTCCGATACCACGCCCTGAGAAAACAGCTGTAGCAGTAGCTTGCGTTGTAAAACCGCCACCGTTTAGCGTTACGGTAATTGGTGATCCGTCATACCCCACACCACCGCTGGTAAGTGTTAACCCCGTCACACGACCGTTCGCTATTGTTGCAGTTGCTGTTGCATTCGTTGTTGCACCACCACCCGTAATATCTACAGTTGGAGCGGACGTATAGCCTGCACCGGTTGTGATCAGGTTAAGTGCTATTACGGTACCTGTGCCCGCAAGTACTGTTGACGCAGTAGCACCGCTTCCCGAAATAATATTTACAGAGGGAACGGAGGTGTATCCTGTGCCAGGGTTCGTTAAGGTAATGCCCGTTACGCGCCCGTTTGCTCCAACCGTTGCTGTAGCGGTTGCACCAGTACCACCTCCACCGGTAATTTCCACAAGGGGAACACCATTATAATTCAGCCCGCCATTGGTGACGTTGATCCGCTCGATGGTACCCGTGTTTTCAGAAATGATGGCTGTTGCAGCTGCGTCTGTTACGACAGATTCGAAATCCACCGTGACCGTTGAACCTGAAGGTACTGTCGCAGCAGTGGCCGATGCGTTTGCTTCAAATACAACTCGCTTCGTAATTACATTTTGATCATCTCCATCTAACTGGAATAACGTCTGATCAGCACCAATGTCCGAATACTGCAGCGTCAAAGGAAGGCCATCCACTGCAGCAGGCACAGTGATGGAATAATTGCCCCCCGTTACCGTTCCTACAGCCCCGGTTGAATAGCTTGCCTGTAAGATATTACCGAGGTAAATAAACTGACATCCACAGGTGCTCTTCCAGATTTTATCAGCGATCGATGATGTGAGAAACTTGCCTGCAAACCCCGCGCTCGATGTGTGACGTGCGTCAATCGTAGCGGATACACGAGTTCCGTCAGGCGCCAACTCTACCGTGCGGTTCGTCAGGTTTGTCTCAATGGTTGCACGCCCCGAAATGGTTGCAGTAGTCGGACCTGTTGTTGCGAAGATCGGAATGATATTTCCCACGAAACTGATGGTACCAGTGCGAGTGGAATCCTGCACGTTCACAGCTGAGATGTACGTCACCGTTGTGTAATCAGCTTTCCTTACAGAAATATTGACTGCACTTCTGAAAAATCCATTGAACACCACCATGCCTGACGCGTCCGTAGTATCACTCAGCGTTTTGCCATATTGACTAATTGTAACAATGGCCCCGTCTACGGCAGATTGCGTTGCTTCGCTACGGTTTCCACCAGCATCAGTACCGTTGTTATAGATGGAAGATGCAGATGCATCAACAACTGTAACGGCATAATTTACAACTCCCGCATTGCCAATAAGGCGGAGAGAGTCACTAATACGAAGCGAGTCTTCAAGGTATTGAAGCTTGTCTTCACGGAGGTCAGCTAAAGATGGATCATCATCTTTGTTACAAGACACCGTAAAGGCAGCAAAGACTGCAACGATGCCCGCCATCAGCAGAAAATGGGATTTGTTTGTCGTTTTCATACTTAGACTATTTATGATAGGGGTTAAAAATAAAACAAGGTGACGCCTACGTTGATGCTTAGAGTGTGCAGTTTCAGTTCGTTCCCCCACTTGTCTGTTGTGTTCTGCAGGTTGTAAGAATTCTGCGTGCCTGGTTTGTTTGCACGGTTAAGATTGTATTGGTATCGGAACTCAAGAGCCACGGGTTGGTTTAAAATCTTCAACTCGGCTGCAAGTGCTGCAATGAAGCCATATTGAGATCGGGTATATTGGTCCTGAGCATTTAGAAATCCATCATATTCAATTTTTTCTCGTCCGCTTATCTTCACGATGTTTGTGAATGATTCCCGCGCATAGAGCGTGGTACTGTAAAAACCACCTATTAAAATTTTCGGCTGCAGCGGATCTTCGTTCAGTGAAGGAATTCCAAATTCCGCCAGAACGGGAATTTCAAGGTTGTGAAATTTTACTTTAGCATCACTGCGATACAATTCACTAATAACACGATAATCATAAATATTGCCTCCCTGCTGAAAGTAAAGAAGTTCGGCCCGCGCCTTTAGAAAATCAGTCACAGGATACTTTGCAAATCCGCCAACGTTGAAACCTCCAATGGGATCAAAATAATTCCGGAACGTGTCGCTCTGTCGAAATGAATTGAAGTTAACGCCTGCTTTGGGACCAACTGCAATTTGCGCTGATGCTGAGGTGATAAACATGGCTGTTACAGCCACGCAGAGGGGGAGTAAATGCCTTTTCATATTCTAATGGGGAACTCTAATGTAGAGTTTTCCACTGAAACTGAAACACTTTACTCAGATAAAAATTAAAATCCGATTTTTTCGTAGTAAAAACGCATGATTTAAAATATCAACATTGTTATGCCGTCATCCGTGCAGCACAAATTTCTCTTACTAAATAATTGTCACAACAAGCAAAATTTTTAACGTAGAAAAGAAATTACAAACTTTGTTTCTCCTCGCACGTTGAGTGACGAGAGTTCGTGTGAGCAAAACATTAACAACCCCCCACTCCATGAAAAATATCTTTACAATCTGTGCCCTGGCAGTGACCATCAATGCTGTTGGTCAACAGCAGAAAGGTGACCTCGCACTACAGTTCTCCGGAAACTACAGTCAAAACACATTTGTCATTGATAGTAAAAATTACAAGTTCGGGTACGGAAGCATTTATGTGAAGGTTGGAAAATTCTTCACCAATAATCTTGAACTGGGATTGAAGCCGAATGTAAACTTTTCACTTTTTACTGAACCGGTCGTTAACAAACGCGGTGACATTGTGGACACAAAAAAAACACTGACATCGAATCTTGGGTTCGGCATCTATGGCACGTATTCGTTTCTTACTGCCAATGGTAAATTTCTTCCGTACGGAGGTGCCGAGATTGCCTATGCTCCAGTGCAAAAAGAAAAAGTCATTAGCTTCGGGCCGTATGTTGGCCTTCGATATTTTGTCACCGAGCGAATCAACATTGACGGCAACTCGAGCTGGCTAGTAAATCTTGGGTCCACTTCTGAAGAGCCGCGCGGTGACTTCCGCGTTCGACCAACGTGGACGTATAACATTGGCGTAGGTGTGTTGATTGGAAAGCTAAACGACTAGTAATTACCAAATATGCTTCGAATAAAACTAACTGGGCTCGTCCTGGTGGCGGCCTTTTCGTGCTTCGGACAGGATGTATATCTTGCACCCTTCAAAAAAATACAAGGTAGCGAAGACGCGATAGCTTCGATTTCATTTTCATCAGATTCCAAATGGATCTCGATTGCTGACGTGCGAGGTGTTGTCAAGGTCAGGGAACTGCAGTCGGACGAAACAATCGCCAAAATTGAGCAGCGTAAAAAAGTTATCATCCACGAGTTTATTGATGAAAATAAAAAGTTTTTTATCCTTTTTGAAGACGGTGTCTACTCAACCTTAAATACGAGCACAAGAGATGTAGAACAATCGAGATTCACTGCTGGAATTAAGTCAGCTTGTCTGGACCCGAACAATCACTATCTCACCTTTCTCACAAAAGATGATAACATTGAAATTCAGGACCTGAAAGCAAACATGACCTTTGGCAGGATAACAAAGCTTGCTGGAATGTCGAACGCCTCATACATGGGATACGATCGCTTCGGTCAACAGCTCGCTGCGATCAATAAAATCGGTGAGTCCTTTACATTCAACCCCTACAATCAACAACTACTTCGTCAATTGAAACTCCAAAGTGGTGATTATGCAGGCTCACGATCTGTTATTCATTCGGTCTCTACCAATAGTGGTGGCGACAGGTTTGTTGTTGGACTTCAGGAAATGTTCATTCCAAAAGGTGGCATGCAAGGACGCACGCAGCCTGAAAGGAGAAACATGCTGATCAGCTACGACTGGGCAACGGGCCAGGAATTGAAACGTGTGCCGCTGCGATTCAGGCCGGACGGCATGGCGATGGGTCCGGGCCCTGCGAATGTCGCATTCTTCTCAACCGATAGCCGCACAATCAACATGCTCAACATGGACAATGCTGTAGTTACCAGTAGTGTTTCCGTTGATGAAAGGCCAAACGCAATTGCGCTCTCCGATGACAATGACTACCTGGCTGTGGGTACCGTTGCCGGAAACGTCTACCTCTATGAAGTTATACGTAATAATCCGGCTGAAATAAAAATTCACAAACCTGCCATTAACCGCAACTACGGGGAACAAATTATCACGGAGCCTGTTCTGAATCTCGAGGGACAAATCGACAGCAAAGATCGCGTAACTAAAGTTTTTGTGAATGGAGAGCCAGCAACGCTTGACATGAGCCAGGGGTTTGCGTCTTCCGTTTCACTTGAGAAGGGAAAAAATAGAATTAAAATTTCCGTTCATAATTCTCAAAACGTTGTCACTGAAAAAGATATCTACGTTACGTGCGAACCTCAAGCTGTCAAAGAACATAAAGCATCACAAAGTTTTAACAAGCGATTGGCGCTGGTGATCGGAAACGCCAACTATGCTCAGGCCGGTAAACTGAACAATACACTGAACGATGCGAATGCCATGGCGAAAGTACTTCAGGAACTTGGCTTTGAAGTAATCAAAATCACCGATGGGAATTACGAGCAGATGAAAACTGCCATTTACACATTTGGCGATCGAATACAAGATGCAAATGTTTCCTTGTTCTACTACGCAGGCCACGGACTTGAAGTGGACGGAACAAACTATCTTGTTCCAGTGGATGCAAACATCCAATCTGCGCTTGATGTCAAACTTAAAACGATTCCTCTCACGGGTATCATTCGCACAATGGAGTTTACCAACGATGAAGGGTTGAACATGCTAATTCTCGATGCCTGCCGCAACAACCCCTTCCCTACTGGTAAACGTAGCAGCGGCTCCGGGCTGGCTTCGATACAACCTCCGAGTGGTACGTTGATTGCCTACGCCACAGATCCGGGTTCTGTTGCTTCCGATGGTGATGCACAAAATGGATTATACACGGGCGAGCTTGTTAAACAACTGAGACAATCGCAGCGCATCGAAGATATTTTTATGAACACGCGTAACGCAGTCGAAAAAATATCGGGCGGAAAACAACGCCCGTGGGAAGAAGCGCGATTGAAAGGCGTATTTTATTTGAAATAAATTGATAGCCACTAAGGCACCAAGAACACTAAGGAATCTTCATTAAGGAAATCTTCTTTGTGAACCTTTGTGTTCTTTGTGGCTTAGTGGCTACTGCTTTTAACTCACGAAGATCGTCTTCGCGTTCACAAATTCTTTGATACCAAGCTCGGAAAGCTCTCGACCGTAACCTGATTTCTTTATTCCCCCGAAAGGTAATCGCTGATCAGAACGCATCAGCGAATTTACAAACACGGAACCAGATTCGATTTCTCTCGCAACACGCTCGCCTCTCTCTTTGTCTTGCGTCCATACCGAACCGCCCAGACCATAGCGATGATTGTTTGCCAATGCGATCGCTTCCGACTCATCTTTCACTGTAATGACAGACGCAATTGGTCCAAACATTTCTTCATCAAACGCCTTCATCCCGGGCTTCACGTTATCGAGGAGTGTTGGCTGGAAGTTAGCGCCATTGCGTTTCCCACCTGTAACAACAACCGCGCCTGCATCGACTGAATCCTTCAATTGGTGTTCGAGATCCTCGGCAAGGTCAATGCGCGCAAGTGGACCTGTAGTTGTTTTCTCGGCCAGTTGATTTCCCTGAACAAGTTTCTCAATATTTGTTTTGAACTTGCTCATGAATTCATCTTTAATGTTCTGAACAACAATAAAACGTTTTGCAGCAATACAAGATTGTCCTGCGTTCTGCATTCGCGACTGCGTTGCAATCTTTGCAGTTAACTCAAGCTCTGCATCTTCGAGGACGATAAATGGATCGCTTCCTCCCAACTCGAGGACACACTTTTTCAAATTGCGCCCTGCAGCTTCTGCTACTTTCTTTCCGGCAAATTCACTTCCGGTAAGCGTGACCGCTGCAATCTCATCGCGCGCAATAATTCCTTCAATGTGTTTTGAGTCAACCAGTAGCGATTGGAATACGCCCTCAGGGAAGCCAGCTTGCTTAAAAACATCTTCAATCAGCAACGAGCATTGGCTTACATTCGAAGCGTGTTTCAGCAGTCCCACATTTCCTGCCATCAACCCAGGCGCAGCAAAACGAAATACTTGCCACAACGGAAAATTCCATGGCATAATGGCGAGCACCGGACCAAGCGGCTGAAATGCAATCAAACTTTTCGAAGCTTCTGTTTTAACAGGAATGTCTTTCAAAAAACCTTCCGCGTTTTCCGCAAAGTAATCACATCCATTCGCGCACTTGTCAATTTCTGCCCGCGATTCATTGAGCACTTTTCCCATCTCGATTGACATGATTGCAGCATACTTTTCCCGGTTCTCGCGCAACACCCGTGCTGCCGCCCTCAATAAATCACTACGATGTTGGAACGAAGTCTTTTTCCACGATGAAAAGCTCGATGCCGCCATCTTTATCTTTTTGTCGATTGCGACCTGATCATCTGGTTGAAATTCTGCGATCACTTTCTGATCATAAGGGTTGATGGATTTGAACATAAAAGGACTACGTTTGACGGTAGTCCTAAGTTGGATGATTATTCCCTCAATTGAAAGAAGGCCGTTTTAAATTTGACATTTTAAAATTTTGACATTTTAAATTTATAGGTGAAAGTCCTGCTAGCATACCCACCAGCATTAAATTTCAAATGTAAAATTTCAAATTTCAAATTACTCTTGCCGCACCGAGCTCGAGCCCGACACATCGGAAGTCACTGTAGGATTACCACGATAGGTCACTGAACTCGCTCCGCTGGCAACCGCCTTGAGCTGATCAGCTACTGTGATGCTTGCATGGCTAGCACCCGTTGCAAGAATATCGGATGTGACAACAGGAAAGTTGAAAGCTTTCAACACTGAAGCACCTGTAACTTCAGCATTCATCACGCTGGCAGAACCTCTTAAGTTGAGGACAGATGCACCTGAGACGACCGTCTCGAACTCACTCGCTACAACATCAACCTGTGAAGTGGATGCACCGGAGAGATAAAGATCGAATTTAGTAAGCTCGTCAAACCCTGAGATGCGTGAATTGGATGCACCTGAGAAGTTGGCTCCAACGATGGTCGGCATGGTGATGGTCACATAGGTTTCGTGTCTTCTGTTTTCCCATTCGTCAAATCGCACAATAAGCGTTGACCCCTCTTTGAAGACTTCGAGATCGTTGATATTTCGTCTGTCGCCACGAACAGAGATTTCAAAAAAGTTTCCTTGCTCAACATCTACCTGAAGGGCATCGCCCATCTCAAGGCGGTCAAAATCGGTTTCATTAAACTCTTTCTCGATTTCCTGCAGAGGACCTGGATCTTCTGAATAATCGCACGAAGCGAATACCAGGGTGACGGAAAGAATTACCGTATAGGTCAGGAGGTTTATCAATTTTGTTGTCATAATTAATGGATTTGGGGATATGACAAGTGGGAAGGGGTTTACCCCTATTACGTGGTGAGCTGTTTTTGCAATATTTCTCTTCGAAAAGCTGCAAGCTACAAGCTGCAAGCCTTGCGGGAGGTTGATTGATTGGCAATCCTCCTCTTCATGAACCGTCATCCGGAGCGAAGCGTTTGCATGTGTAGCGGGGGCGATCAAAGAATGTGCGGCTTCAGATCCTTCGCTTACGCGTTCCCATACACATGCCCGCTCTGAATCGCGGATTGGTGGGTGAGAAATAAAAAAGGGCCGTCAGGCCCTCTTGTAAACTATTCAATGAACACGAATCTGCTCGTAGCTCGAAGCTTGCAGCTCGCAGCTCTTACCCGATCGCTACTCGCTTAAACTCCGCTACAGTCAACCCCTTCGACACGCTGTCAAGATACTGGGCAACGGTCTTCGAGTTGTCTTTCACGAAAATCTGGTGAAGCAACGTGCTGTCTTTGTAGAACTTCTGAAGTTTACCTTGTGCGATCTTGTCAACCATGTTCGCAGGTTTTCCTTCAGCGATGATCTGTGCTTTCGCGATCTCGAGCTCTTTTTCGATTACGGTCTTGTCAACTGACTTCTCATCAACCGCTACAGGGTTCATGGCAGCGATCTGCATACCAACGTCCTTACCTGCTTCGGTTACGTCTTTACCGTTAACACCTTTCAATGAAACGAGAACGCCTAGCTTAGACCCAGCGTGGATGTATGCTACAACCGCTTCACCTTTCATGTGGATGTATTCGCTGATCTCGATCTTCTCTCCAATTTTACCAACCAGTTCAGTGATCTTCTCTGCCACCGTGAGGTTGCCAGCTTTCAGGTTCAACAACGCTTCTTTTGTCGCAGGCTTGTGAGCGAAAGCAGTTTCAGCGATCAGTTTTCCAAGGCCCTGGAATTCCTCGTTCTTTCCAACAAAGTCAGTTTCGCAGTTCAGCGCAACCAATACAGCTTCTTTCTTGTCATCGCTTGTCTTCACAAACACTGAACCTTCCTTCGTCTCTCTGTCGGAACGGGAAGCAGAAACTTTCTGGCCCTTCTTGCGAAGGATCTCGATTGCTTTTTCAAAATCTCCTTCGGCTTCGGTAAGTGCTTTTTTACAATCCATCATACCGGCACCGGTCATCGTGCGGAGTTTGTTTACATCTTGTGCTGAAATCGCTGACATACTATGATTTGAAATTTAAAATTTGAAATTTGAAATTTATAAATGGCGAAAAACACAAAACATCGGCTTTCGACCGATGTTTTGATTGTTACTTACAACCGAATGCCTGCGCTTCACAGAGGAAGGCCCATCGGCATATTCAATTATGAATTCTCTTCTACAGGCTCGTCAACTCTTCTCTTTTCGTCTTCTTCCTTCTTGTGAGCTGCGTCTTCCTTATCCTTCTTACGCTCCATCAAACCTTCTTCGATCACTTTACCAATGTGCTTGGTAAGGATAGAGATTGATTTGAAAGCATCATCATTTGCTGGCACAGGGAAATCAACATCTGTAGGATCAGAGTTAGTATCCACAAGAGCAAATACGGGGATATTCAGTTTTTTAGCTTCTGTAACAGCGATGTGCTCGCGCTTCACGTCAATTACAAAAAGAGCTGCAGGAAGTCTGTTCAGGTCAGCAATACCACCCAACAATTTCTCAAGCTTTGCTTTTTCGCGGGTGATCATGAGACGCTCACGCTTTGCCAGGTTTGTGAAAGCTTCATCTTTCATGAGCTTCTCAATCTGAGAAAGTTTCTTAAGCGACTTACGGATCGTAGCGAAGTTAGTCAGCATACCACCCAACCAGCGTTCTGTTACGAACGGCATGTTAAGTCTTTTTGCTTCATCGGTTACGATGTCTTTCGCCTGCTTCTTCGTAGCAACGAACATGATCTTACGGCCTGAGCGAACAATGTTCTTCAATGCGAACGATGCTTCCTCAAGTCTTGCAAGAGTTTTGTTAAGATCGATGATGTGGATACCATTGTTCTCCATGAAGATGTACTCGGCCATCTTTGGGTTCCACTTGCGGGTGAGGTGACCAAAGTGAACACCTGCATCCAACAGATCCTGATATGTTAATTTTTCAGCCATTTTCAATTGATTAACGCTTGCTAAACTGGAATCTTCTCCTTGCTTTTCTTCTACCTGGCTTCTTACGTTCCACCATTCTTGAATCGCGGGTTACGAGGCCTTCCTTGCGCAAAGCGGGTTTGTGTTCTGCGTTGATCTCAACCAATGCACGGGCGATACCAAGTCTTACAGCTTCCGCCTGACCTTTGATTCCACCACCTTCAACGTTAACTGTAACATCGTATTGACCATCTGCTTTCACAAGGGTCAATGCCTGTCTTACTGTTGTTTGATGAATTTCTGAAAGAAAGTACTCTTTCAAATCACGGTCATTCACCTTGATATCACCCTTACCAGGTTGTACATAAACTCTGGCAACGGATGTTTTTCTTCTACCGATTTTGTTGACGATCTGCATTTATCAGAACTTTAATTCTTTTGGTTGTTGTGCTTCATGAGGATGTTCTGAACCTGCATACACATGAAGGCTTCTGAACAACTGGTTTCCAAGTCTGTTTTTAGGGAGCATTCCGCGAACGGCCCACTCGATCAAACGCTCAGGGTGCTTTGAACGGATCAAAGTAGGGGTGTGCTCACGCTGACCACCGTTATAACCGGAGTGGGTGAAGATCGTACGATCTGTCCACTTCTTGCCTGTCATCTTTACTTTCTCGGCATTGATAACAATAACATGATCACCACAATCAACGTGCGGTGAGTAGCTTGGCTTGTGCTTGCCACGTATAACCTTAGCGATCTGGCTGGCCACACGACCCAACACTTGCGCGTTGGCATCCACTATCACCCAGTTCTTTTCAACTGTTGCCTTGTTGGCGTAAGTGGTTTTATAACTATTATGATCCATCTTTTTACTTGAAATTCAATAAAACGCAACCCTTCCTATTAAAAAGGGACACAAAGGTAATTCGACTTCGGAATAAATGCAAGTTAGTGTGAGAATTTGGTCTCTGAATCGCATTTAAGGGTGTGAGCATTAGGCATTAGGCATTGGGCATTAGGCAGATTATCAATGCGTTAAGGTGCCGTCTTGCTATTCGGGTTTCCTCCGTTTGCCTACTGCAATTTTGCCTACTTCCTACTTATTTAATTCGAGTTGTCTCAAAAGCGCCTGCAAATCCTTCGGATACGGTGCCTCCACCGTCCTACGCGTGCCCGACAGGTCATTGAATTCGAGGGAAAAGGCATGCAGGGCCATTCGTTTCATAAAAGTGGCCTCCTCGGTGTCTTTTTTGAGGTTAAAACCGCGTTTTATTTCGGAAAGGAGGAATGGT
>DASWTM010000097.1:0-47966 GCA_036402115.1 Chryseosolibacter sp. | reverse complement strand
AGTGATGTAGATGGTTGATCCGATCAGTGCTTCACCTGTTTTTTGGTTCTTTACATATCCGCTAAGCGTTACAGGCAAATCTGCTTTTTGGACAGAAGTCTTCTTTTCTGGTTTGAGCACGATCTGGTTTTCGACCTGCATGTACTTTAGGTCGTAGGACGTGCTGAAATCATTTAAAATGGAGAGAACACTCTTATTGCTGGCCTGGTACGTTATCCTTTCGGAGGCGGGAATTTTCTTCGGGTTATACGAGAACACGACCCCGCTCTTTTGCGAAATTTCCTGCAACGCCTGCGCGAGCGGAACGTTGTTAAAAGCGATTGAAATTTTTGTTTCCGGGTTTGTCTGACCGAAAGCGCTAAAACTAATCAACAGAAGAATGTTGATGCACAAACTGCGCTCAAACTGAAAACGCGATATTAACATCCTGCTGACATGATTTCAATCCGATTGCCAACACGTCTGTAGTTCAGGTTAAGTGTATTCTCAAGTACATTGAGCACGGCATCGAGTGATTGGTTGTCAAATGACACGGTGAGCAGGCAGGAGTCGGATACCGTGCCTGTCAGCACAACGTTTGTGTTATACGCTTTGTTGATTGCTTCGATCACTTCCGCGATATGCGTTTCATCGAAAACCAGTTTACGCGTATTCCATGATTCATAGTTTGGATTGTCATTAATGGACTCGTCCAGCGCATCGTTGTTGGATGCGAATGCGCCCTTCTCGCCCGGTGTGAGTTCGATTGACTTGTTAAGCTTCGGAACGGTAAAGCGCACAACACCTGTTTTAACAATGACCTCAACTTCTGCAACTGAATCGTACGCCAGGACATTAAACGATGTGCCGACAACTTCTATTGTTGTACTACGGGCTGAGATCACAAACGGCAGCGCTGAATTTTTCTTGACATTGAAAAATGCTTCTCCCTGTAAGGCTATGCTGCGGTTATCGTCTCCAAAATCGCTGTCGTATTCGATGCGTGAATTTCTGTTAAGGATAATCGTTGAGCCATCGGGCAATGTAACAGTTTCAATGTTGGCTTCTGTGTGGAAAACAAGCCGATCTTGTTTCGTTGCGTAATAATATATCAGAGCACCACTCACCATCAGGAGTAACACTGTTGCAGCGATTCGCAGCAAGCCTGAAAACGCGGATGGGGGGTTCAGTTGGCGAACCGTTTTTTGATGGTCGGCTTTCTTCAAAAATATTTTCCATTCGTTCTCCACATCGATATCGGGTACAATGGACTTTTTGTAATGTCGGGTTGCCGCATCAAACAGCTTCTTTGAGCTCTGGTATTCCGCTTCGTTTTGGGTGGCTTGCTTCCGCCACTCCACAAGCAGGTTGTCTTCAGCAGGAGTAGTTTCTCCTGCGAAGTGTCTTATCATGGTTTCCCGAATATCGTTTATGTCATCTTTCACGCAACTGTCCTTGTAGTCTTAACACATGAATTTGAGTTTACCCTTATCCCAAAAGCAAAAAAATATGAAGAATAATGAAATCCCTTAGATGTTCGCGCATGATGGCCAACGCTTTCGACATCTGCGCCTCAACCGTTTTAATGGAAATATTTAATTTATGAGCGATTTCAGCATATTTCAAGCCCTCCTGGCGATTCAGTTCAAATACTTCACGACACTTTTCAGGAAGCGATTGAAGAGCGATTTCTATCTCTTTTTCCAGCTCCGCTGTTTCGACCATGCGGTTTTCTTCCATCGGCTCTTCGTTTCCGACCTCGTCCAGGATAACATGCTTCTTCTTGTCGCGTATGAAGTTCAGGCTCTTATTTTTGACAGCTGTGTACAGATAGCTTTTGTGGTTCGTGCCTTCCGGAAGCGTCTCAAACTTTTCCCAAACGGATAAAAAGACTTCATGAACAATGTTTTTTGCATCGTCAAGGTCATAAATATACTTCATGGAGAAACCACAGAGCGGAGAAAACAACTCTTTGAACAGCTGTTCAAATTTTTTCTGGTTCTCGGGCGACACAATGGGGCACTTGATGAATTTTAAAGGTATTAAAAAAAATGATGCTGTGCAGATACCGTGTAACCTGAAAGAGCCGTGCTGAGTCAAAGTTAAAACTGTATATGAGTATGAGTGCATTAGATAGACTTGGCTCTGCATTGGTCATGTTGCTGTGCCTGCTTTACATTATCATGTTGGGAGGCGGAACTTACGAGCAGATGAATGTGACAAAATTAATTGTCACTGCTCCTCCCGCCTCGTTTGATATGCTGATGGGAGAGTTTCCTTTTTCACCCGTTGTTTTCTGGACTACATTCAGACCATTAACTATTTTGTTGTTCATCGTTACGCTTGTTCTTTGCTGGAAAAAACGTCCAACGCGCAATGTTCTGCTTGCCGCGTTCGGAATTGATTCTCTTGTTACTATTTCAACTTTCCTCTACTTCGCTCCGGAGGTGGGATCGATGATTTCGGCTGCGGCAGCAAATCGAGTGGAAGGCCTTGAAGAACGTGCTGTGCGCTGGTATTCTCTCAACTACGTTCGGCTTGCAGTGTTTTACGTGGTAGGACTTCTTCTTTTGTTCGCGCACCGAAATTTTACATTAGAGAGTAAAACGGGTTATGAGGCCTTGACAGCACCGCATCAAAGAATGAGCAATTGAGGCTGAATTGGAATAAATCTTACATCCCAAATCAATATAATTTCTATATACTTTTCCCATTTTGAAACGTTTCATCACGTCACATGCCGTATTCTGGGTATTTTGAGGCAAAATTCGATTGGCATTGATTTTCCTTATAAGGAATATATTACATTCGAATACCCCATGAACTACAACATGCTTATCGCCCGCCTTTACTTTCTCCTGGTTGATGCCGATGGAGATGTGAACGAAAAAGAGGTAGCTATTGCCAGTCAAATGGTAAAAGAGGAAGGTCTTAATGCAGAAGAGTTTGACGTGCAGTTAAGGATTCTTAAGACGAAAGACAGGGAGGCGGTATTTGCTGAATCGATGATCGGTCTCAAGCAATTGAGCATTCGCCAGCAAGTGCGAATTGTTGCCTGGATGTGTGTCATCGCCAATGCGGATGGATTTATGGATCGTGGCGAATGGCAGTTGATCTATAAGATTTACCACAAGGAACTGAATCTTCCGTTGCATGAGATTTTTGCGGTGCAGAAAGAACTTAATCGGAAGAAATGGGAAAAGCAAAGCGTCATCGGTCTTTGATTAACGAGGAGCCCAGCCTATAAAAAGCGAGAAAGCCACCCCCCGGTGGCTCCTCATTTTTACCCTAACCCAATTCTTATTTTAGAACATCGCAGTTTGTACCTGACCTGCTGACGTTGAAACTTCAAACATTACGATTGACTTCTGTGACGATCTAACCTTTGAAAGGTTGTAGATCAATCCGTAGTTGCCATCAACTTCAATTTCCTGCTCGTGAACAAGTCCTTTCCCGTTGTCGTAAATTCTCACCGTTACTTTTTCTCCGGCCACTGTTCCAATATTCAGTGCGAAACGGCTTTCTTCTTTATTTACCTCTGAGATTTTGATGTAGCTCTTCACTGACTCAATACCATACTTTACCGTCTGCTCCTGTTTACCAGTCCTGTCTTCTACCACGATTTTGTACTCACCTTTCGCCAGCTGACTAAAGTTGTAAGGTCGTGTGAACGACTTACCTTCATTGATCAGTTCGGCAAAAACAACCTCATTGTTACTGTTGAGGATTGATACCTTAACAGCGCCTGCAGAAGGCGTCTGATAATACAGTGTGAAAACATTTCCAGTCGAAGCCGAGATAATTTTCACCGTTGGTGCATCCGCAAAGACGCTTGAGGAGAAAATCGTGAGGACAATGGCAACTTTAGCGATTCTTAATAACATGGTCTTTTTTGTTCGTGTTGATGATGCAAAGATGCAAGGCAAATTACTCCCAGCTTTTGCAAACCAACCGGCTGTAGCAGCGATGTAAGAATAGCGCGAATCGTGCAGTAGAACAGTTGTTAGCGTTAAAGCAACACTTTAAGTCCCTTTAGGAGTTCGTGAATGATTGTTCTACTACAACGGATTGCAATGCGACTTTTTTTGGTTTTAACGACATGAGGCGGAAGGAAATATGCCGTGCGATGTTAGCAAGTTTTATGATGACCAAATGCGAGCGTGTTGGTCGGAGAGCAAAAAATGAAGATTTTTCTTCATTTCTTAAAAGATAATCCACCATTTCATACGCGAAGCTGGATGTTTATCATGGACGAGTGAAAAATAAAACGGAGGATAAATCAAAAATGACCTATCCTCCGTCTCGTTGTTTGCAGACCGTGGTCGCAGAACAACACTCAGTGCTTTTAGTCAGACTAAAGCATCAGCTCACCTCACGGCTCGCCTCGTACTTCTTGCCATGGCCGGAATCCTGACGGACCCATTGCGCAAAAGCAAAATCGTTTTCAGCCTGGTTTTTTAGTTTCCATTTCCCGTAAGAAATAGAAATTTTGTTTCCCAGTTTGTCAGATCAATCGATAAATAGCGACTTAGTGATATGAAGATACTTGCACGATATACGCAATACAACTATTTTGATATAAAGTACTCCACAACTTTTCCACTGAATAATCCACATTGAAAGTCCTTGGTCGACAGTCCGCAGACGGAGAGTTCAGGGTTGCTGTGTACCGTGGTCTGTTGACTGTCGAAATTAATTCCAGCCTATGAAAAAGAAAGAGTGTCCATCGTGCGCAATGATGATCGATGACAAAAGCAAAGTTTGCCCGGTATGTCAATACGAGTTTCCGTCAACGATGGGTGCACTTCATTGGATGGCGATTGCCCTCGTAATCTTGTTTGTTGTTTATCTCGTATTAAGTGTCTTATAACAAACGCTATTCCCTCTGCGGAATTGAATGTAGTGCAATCCTGTTTCCTTCGGTGTCAATGATGACTGCCATGAACCCAAATTCATCGGAGATCGGTGTTTTGGGAACAAGTACCTTTCCACCTGCCTTTTCAACTCTATCCAGTATAATCTGCACGTCCGGATTTGCGTTGAGATAAATCAATGGTCCATCGGTTGACGATGGTTTGTGAAATCCTCCTGAGAACACAATAGCACCTCCGACACCCATCGGATCTTCAATCGGAAACATTCTCATTTGAATATTTTGCAGATCAAGGCTTGTGAGTTTGAGAGCGAGGATCGTTTCATAAAATTTCTGCGCGCGGGTGATGTCGTTTGAAGGAATTTCAAACCAGCTAATGGCGTGTTTCATGGTCTGTGGGTTTATATACAAGATAAGAATTTACCAGGAAGGCAGCACTGGAGGCATAATTTTTACTCCATGAGGCAAAGTCGGTGGAACTTCTAAGTATAGCAGAATGAAGCACCGTAAAATGAGGCAGCATATGAGAAAAGCAAAAAAGAATTCCGGAAACCAGAACGCAGACCTTAAGCCCGTGTCTGAGTCAGGAAAGCAAAATGCATCTGCTGGCCGTGTGTCAGGGAGCCCTGACAGCGTTGGTGGAAGTCGTGAAGGAAACATAGGTCACGAGCATTCGACAGAAACGGGAAGAGGAGACAGGCAAGTTTAACTAAACAACTAATCTTATGTCAAAAGCAAATGTAAAGAGAGGCGACCACGGACATGGATCCGATTTCATTAATAGCCAACGAAGTATGGATGAGGCAAAGAATGAACGGATGAAAAGCGAGCAGGATGAAGATAAGCTCGATCCGGATCAGGCAAATCGCCCAGGGAATAGGAATGAAACCAGCGATACCGTTTCAAAAAAGAAAACTGGCGGTGGCAACAGTAAATCGCTAGGTGATTAATCGAAAGAAGCAGTGTTTACGCACTGCTTTTTTAATTTGAGACAATGCGGGTTTGGGCAGCATTGTGAATAGCGGTCTCAAACTGTTTCGTGAGACGGCTCACAATCGTGGAGAGCGGGAGAATTTCGGTTACATGTTCGATCGCTGGTCCGGCACACCAGACCGTTTTATAGGTAGCTCCAAAGGCAGCTTTCTCAACGGCTTTCATGCCGCGCAGGGCGATCAACATCTTCGCGTATTTTTTAAGTGTTTTATTATTATTGAGAATCCACTCGAGGAGATTTGCTTTTGTTCCGAGTTGCTGCACATACGGTGTGTTAATGACCGTCAATGCTGAGCCGGATAATTTCGTTGTTCTTACGATATCTTTCTCTCCATATCGAACCATCGCCTGTTTGTAATCGGCTGAAATATCCGCCTCGTCACATGCGATGAAAATTGTTCCCACGGAAACGCCAGCCGCCCCCCACTGCAAGGCATCGGCTATGTCTTGTCCATGGGCCACACCGCCAGCAGAAATAACGGGAATTGTACAATGCTGTGTGAGCATCGTTACCAGCTCGTTAGGTGGAATGTTCCCCGCGTGTCCGCCCGCTCGCGAGTTCACTGCAATCACGCCATCGGCACCGAGTTCTTCTACTTTTTGTGCGTACTTTAAATCGACCACATCACAAAACACTTTGATTCCAAGCTTCTGACTCTCATTAATAACTTCCTTTGGATTTCCCAGCGAGGTGATGATGTAATCGACTTTCAGATCGAGCAGTGTCTTCAGGTGAGCTTTGTATTTCGGATTTGACTTATTAACAATCAGATTCACGCCAAATGGTTTTGAGCTGAATGCCTTAATCTCATGAATGGCTTTACGCAGTTCTTCGTCCGTGCGATAGTTCAATGCCGGAAACGCTGCAGTCACACCGCTCGCTAGTGCCGCCTTGATCATCTTGACATTCGAGATTAAAAACATAGGCGCCACGATGATCGGATAATCGATGCCCAACATTTTATCAATTGTAATTTTTGAAGCCATAAGCGTAAGATAGTCATTTAAACGCAACTGCCGGTGCGCGGCAAAAATGAGCAGGCATGAAGATTGAAACCTGTATGCTCATGATGAAGAACTTAATGCTATTATTTTTTATGATTCCCGCTGTCAGCCTGGCGCAGCAAAAAGATCTGACGGATAGCACCACCTTCCGTTACGGTCTACCGGTCAGCAACGATGACACCACACGTGAGGTAAGATCTGATCAGGATCCGGCAAATCAATGGATTCTGATTTCAAAAGATGCAATCCCTCGTAAGCTGAGAAGGAAGCTTGATCGCAATGATGTTTATCGGGGATGGGAGAAGGGTAACATTTATTATGATCGAAGTATCGACCAGTATTTGCTGCGAATCAAGAACGGAAATGCGATCACCACCTATGGGCTTGCGCCAGACGGGAGTGCTGTGAGCTTTACGGAGGAAAATATTCTTTCTGAAGATTCGACAAACTAGCCTACCGTTTGCTGACGCGTTGACCAACGTATAAGGCGACTAACACGAGCATTGTTCCCGCTACTGTGTACCCGGTGATCTTCTCGTCAAAGAAAATCCACGCGTACAAAAATCCAAAAATCGGGCAGAGGTAAAGCCACAACGATGCTTTTATTGCATCCGTCTTTAGCAATCTTAGCCAAAGTTGAACGGCAACAATCGATACTGGAAGGATTAGCCACGCAAGCGAAAGCCAGAATGTTTCATCGAAGTTATTTTCCCGTGTATGCAAAAGAACTGTAAACGGAATAAGTAATATTCCACCGATGAGGACTTGCCATCCGTTAATGGCGATTCTTGAGAGCGTCCATTTCACCCCTGCGTAGTAAACCGCTCCGGCAGAGTAAGCCGCCATGCTGAGGACGAGCAAGAATAAACCAACAGGTTCCGCTTCACTGTTAATCAGCAACGGATAGCTTGCAATGAATACGCCTCCCAGACCGATAGCGATACTCAGCCACTCCAGCCAAGAAACACTTCGCTTTATCCATATCGCAGTCATCACGCTTATTATGAGTGGATTTAAGGCTACGGCAAGTGTGGTAATTCCTGGCGAGGTGTACTGCAACGCAATCACAAAGATGCCAAGGTATAGCGTAGTATTAAAAGCACCGAAGATAGTAAGGTGAGACCACTCTGCCCTGACGGGCATCCGCGCCTTTTCAATTGTCAGTGTGTAGGTAAGCAGGATAGCGCCCGCACCTAGAAACCGAAGATTGAAAAGCACCAGCGGTTCAACGGACAGAAGTCCGAATTTTCCTGCCACGGAAGCAGATGCCCAGAACACGGCAAACAATAACCCGGTAGTAAAAAATGAAAAAGGGCGATCCATTCGAGCTGCGATACTGCGGTGCAAATAAAGGAGTTTGCCAGGAATGGTCGTTTGGTGGCACCCTTTTTTTATCACTTTTCTTCTAAAACAACTTGCACCTATGAAAAAACACTTGTTTCAAATCATGTTCGTAGCTGTGGCCGCTTTACTTGCGTCATGCGACAGTAAGAAAACAGAAGACAGTACCGAAGTAGCCGAGGATCAGAATGAGGCAAAGCATGATGATTCCAACTTGGAGAAGGACTCAAAACGTGTAGTCGAAATCGCGGATGGAGGTCTGTACGAAGTTCAGCTCGCAACGATGGCATTGACAAAAGCTAAATCACCAGAAGTGAAAAAATTTGCCCAAATGATGGTTGATGACCACACGAAGGCTAACAACGAACTAAAGGCGTGGGCTAGTAAAAAAGGCGTTACACTTCCGGATGTAATGAGCGAAGAAAAACAAAAAGAATATTACGACCTGGAGCGAGACGAAGAGGCCAACGAGTTCGATGCTGAATACATGGAAGAGATGGTTGAAGATCACAAGAAAGACATCAATAAATTTGAAGATATCGCAGAGGATGCCAGTGATGCAGAACTCAAAGCATGGGCAGGAGAAAAACTTTCAACGTTGAAGCATCACCTGGCCGAAGCAGAACGCATTCGTGATGCCGTGAAGAATAAAAAATAGGCGAGACGTCAACTTATTCGTGGAGAAAAAAACCTGCTGATCGGCAGGTTTTTTTGCTTGGCATAATTACTGACAATGCAGGTGCATGAGGAAGATAGTTGTGATGTTTGCACTTGCAGTGGGTGGATCGTTAAGCGGCTGCAGCAGTTCGGAAAATTTTAGTTTTCATCCGCACGGAAATCATATCGTTAAAAGTTCGCCATCGGTTTCCTACATCTGGGAACCGGAATACTATGTTTACAAAAACGGCAAGTACAGATTCGTGCAGGGCGGGTATCGACCGGTAGTGTCGCGAAAAAAATATTTTAAGCGTTCACTGAAAGGTTATACCTACAGGAGCGACTATGCTGCTGCACGATAATTCACCTGAAATGATACAGTAACACGACCGTTGCGGTAAATGCAGGTTTTGGATTATCCTTAATTTCCAGAACCGCCTCCAGCCCAGTCTTCGCAATTCCGCGAAGGTTCACCAATGACGAAAGTTTTACCTTTAAGCGTACGTCACTGTCTACAACAACCGGCTGATTGAATTTAAGATCTTCAACTCCGTAGTTGATTAACATCTTGATGTTGTTAATCTCTGCAATCTGATTCCAAAGGTAGGGGACCAGCGAAAGCGCGAGGTAGCCATGTGCAATTGTTTTTTTAAAGGGGCTGTCTGTTTCTGCACGTTTGGAATCCGTATGAATCCATTGGTGATCGAACGTTGCGTCTGCGAACTGGTTGATGCGTGCCTGATCGATTCTGACCCAGTCGGACACGCCAAGATCCTTTCCAATGTATTGTTCGAATTCGCTGAAGCTGTTGATCGTTACTTTTGCCATCGTGTGTGTTTTGAGGTCTCTAAAATAACGGCTTACTTTTCAACTGGCAATAACCGATTGAATAATAATTAAAGATCGCGTAAGACCCTGCTTTCACTAAGCTTCTGCCTGATGAGAGACGTAGAATTCTTTAGGGAATACTCTAACGTCACACCTTTTGCAAGCTCCAGGCATTCATCAATTCCAATCGATGTGAGTTGTGTGGGATCAAGGTCACATATCCCGCAAACAACAACTACTCTTTTATTATTTGATTTTGCGATCTGACTTACAACCGCTGCAACTTTTCCTTCGGATGATTGCGTATCGAGCTTTCCTTCACCTGTGATCACGATATCACTATCGGCAATCTTCTTCTTAAGATCGGTTACGTCAGCGATGTACTGCATCCCGCTCACCATAGTTGAATCGAGAAAAAACTTGCTGCCTGCACCGAGGCCACCTGCAGCACCGGCACCTTCAAAGGTTGCATCAAAAATAAAGCGCTCAGCAAGAAGACGTTGGAAATGCAGCATATTCATTTCCAATACGAGGACATCGTCTGCGCCCGCACCTTTCTGCGGGGCGAAAACATGCGAAGCACCGTTTGCTCCTGTTAACGGATTCTTCACATCACAAAGAGTCATTACGTTTACTTT
This sequence comes from Chryseosolibacter sp., assembly GCA_036402115.1. Taxonomy (GTDB): domain Bacteria; phylum Bacteroidota; class Bacteroidia; order Cytophagales; family Cyclobacteriaceae; genus Chryseosolibacter. Next base: position 37,652 of record DASWTM010000097.1, on the reverse strand, counting down.
TGCAAGTTGGTGATGAACCGTTCGATCAATGCTGTGAATCTTGCTTAGGTCGCTGCCTCCCAGCGGTATGAACTCACTCCCGCGTTGATCGAAGAACTTGTAACCGAGTGCAGTCGCCATTCCTACGCCAGCATCGTTCGTTGCGCTGCCACCAATTCCGAGTACAATATTTCTGACTCCTTGCGTCAATGCATGGGCGATGAGTTCGCCCGTGCCATAGGTAGTCGTTTGCAACGGATTCCGATCCTCGGTTTTTAATAGTTGAAGACCCGAAGCCTTAGCCATCTCGATGAGCGCTGTCTTGCCATCCCCGGAAAGCCCATATGTTGCGGAAATCTTTCGCATCAGGGGGTCGTGAACGATCGTTTCCACCGCACGCCCTTGGAAATGATTTAGTAAGATTTCAAACGTCCCTTCTCCGCCATCGGCAAGTGGGAGGGTCGTGACCCGGTAATTTTTTTTACCCCCGAAATATTCTGATATGATGTCGCATACTTCTTGCGCAGTCAATGAACCTTTGAACTTGTCCGGAGCAATCAGTATTCTTACCATATCACAAAAAGGATGATTGCAGCGATGAGGCCGGTGATCCCTTGAAAGAAAGTGATCCGGGTGAAATTTTTAAGCGCATCATTCGGTGTAATTCCACCGAACTGAGATACAACCCAGAAGTATGAATCGTTAGCATGGGACACGCACATTCCTCCACTGCCTACCGCCAGGACAAGGGCGGAGAGGTGAACGGGATGTTGGAAACCGGCTGCGTTTAAAAGCGGAGCGACTAGTGATGTCGTGATAATCATCGCTGATGTAGTTGAACCTTGTGCAGTTTTCAGCAGTGCGGCAATCAAGAAGCCAAGGCAAATAAAGAGAACGCCCGATACACTGTAATCCGAAAAGATCCCTTTCAGAATACCTTCGAGTCCGCTCTCCCGAATAACACTCCCGAAGGCCCCTCCGGCTCCGGTGATCAATAATATTACTCCTGCATCCATCAACGCTGTCGAGATCCATTCGGGCCATGTATTATCCGCCTTCCTGAGTAACGGTATGGCTAGCAGCAATCCGATGGCAAGTGCCACGAACGGCTGACCAATAATTTCAAAAATGTGAGCCGCTGTGCCGTTTAAGGCAAGAATTTTCGGAAAGGTTGCGACCGTGATAAGAAGGATTGGTGCAATCAGTGGGAGAAAAGCTTTCCAAGGGCGAATGACAGCATGATGGGAAGCCACCTCATAAGATTTTTTAACTTCGACCCTAAACGTAGGACCGAGGCGTCTGGCCATGACATAACCAGTAAGTCCCACTGGCAGTGACCCAAGTATTCCGACAAGAATGACTGTTCCCATATTTCCCGAAAGGCCCAGGTTCACAGCCGCAGCCAATGGCCCGGGCGTTGGCGGCACGAGAGAGTGAGTCGTATACAGTCCTGATGACAACGCAAGTGCGAGGGAAGAAGCCGGTACTCCGCTCTGAATTGCAATGGTGGGAATAAGTCGCGAGAGGATGATGAAGCCTGAATCACAAAAGACAGGAATGCCTACTAGCAATCCGAGTGAACTCATCGCCATAAGCGACTTCCGCTCCCCAAAGACATGAAGTATCTTTTGAGCAATGACGTGCATCGCTCCCGTTTTCTCAAGCATCACCCCGAGACACGATCCCAGTGCCACAACAAACCCGATCTGTCCGAGAAGAGAACCAAATCCCGACTGCATCGCCTGCAATATCCTGGCGAATGGAACTCCGGTAATAAAACCAAGAATGATGGCGGCAATCAGTAAGCAAAAAAAAGCATGCAGCTTGTAGAACCGGTTGAGGACAACGAGTAAGCTGATTGACACAACTAATCCAATCAGCAGGCGGATCAATTCGACACTCATTACTTTTTCAGGTAGATGCGTTTCCCTTGTTTTGCCGATTGGCTTGCTGCATCAAGAATTTCCATCGCTACCATGTTGAGGGCTAGCGATGACAGGTCGTGATCATCAATATTTATGGAGCCGCGGATCACACCAGCGAAAAATGCGAACGGATTATCGTATGGCGCTGGCCTTGGCTCTACTTTCGTAACCTGCTCTTGTTCATCGCCTTTTTGAAAACGCAATGAGTTGCGATCGGCCTTGATGTAGGCACTCACCCCATACACTTCCATATCCTTCCGATTGTACGGCCAATTCCATGAAGCCTGGATGATCGCTTGTGCTTTCGGGTAGGTTACAAGGATCGTTGCTTCATCGTCTACTTTAGGGTAAATATCAGGCTTCAGTGTTTGAGTGACGGCAAGGACGCTTTCGGGTCTCTCGTTATTCATCAGCCATGTGGCCAGATTTGCGCCATAGCATCCGAAATCCATTATAGCCCCACCACCGTTTTGAACAGGATCAGTTAACCAATCCAGAAATTCTTTGCTCACTCCAATTTCTTTTGGTCCTGGATGGCCGTCATGAACTACGATTTTTCTAACATCTCCGATCGCCTTTTCTTTTTTGATCATGTTAAAGGCATCATGATTACTTTTATACCACGTAGTCTCGTAGTTGGTGAGCAAATGAATTCCATGCTTTTTTGCAAGTGCTTCCATTTGTCTGGCGTGATCAAGGCTAACTGCCAACGGTTTTTCCACCATGACATGAATTTTCCTTGGTGCGCATACCTTCACAACTTCCAGATGCTGAAAGATGCTGTTAAACGCTGTGACGGCTTCGGGTTGAGTGCGATCAATCATTTCGTCAAGTGAAGAAAATAGCAGCTTCTCGCTTAAGTTGTATTGCTTCAGGTAGCGCAGCGCGACTTCTCTGTCTGGCTCTGCAATGCCCACGATTTCAAATTCCTCCCGCTGATTGCTTCCCAATAGCCAATGGACATGTGTATGGGTAAGTCCGGCAATGCCGATGCGAAGTGGTTTTTCTTGCTGTGCTCGTGACCCCAAGGCCGTGAGCACCAGCATGGTTATAAAAAAGTATTTCATTTAACGTGTGTATTTCCAGTTTCTGCCTTTGCCTTCTGCAATCCATTCGATCGCCTGTGTGATTCTTTTCTTTCTTGTGTCTTCCCTTTTAGCCTCGGTTATCCACTCTACATATTCTCTCTGATGCGAAGGGCTGAAAGCTCCAAAGACAGCGTGAGCCTTTTTATTTTTCTTGATCTCCTTTATAAAATAGTCAGGCACCTTTACAGCTGCCGCCTTAGCCGTTTTCCTGGGCGGAAGTTTGACATCCTCGTCATTTAATTTCATCGCTTGCTTTAGGTAGTCGATGAAGATTTTGTCAGATGGAAGATCGTCAAGTGATCTGATCTTTTCAAAGTGTCCCATAGAAGTTTTACCGATGGTGGTGAGAATGCGTTTCGGATCTTTCATGATCGCTGCTTTCCAAAATCCGAACGAGCAGTGTGCCTTGAAGGCAGCCATGTTGCACATCATCCCTTTGTAGTCAAAATGTGGGAAACTCCACTTCATTGTTTCCTCCACTTCAGGGCACGCTTTGTGAACCAGGTCACGGATATGTTCAAGAATGGGTTGTGCGAAGGGTGCACTTTTAGCGATATAAGCGTCAACGCGTTTATCGAAGCCAGCCATAGGATCGGATTTGTATAAATGTACAAATTCTCTGTTACACGTGTGGAGGGAAATGCATTTTAACGCAAAGGCGCAGCGGTTATTTAATCTGTTATCGCCTTGCGTAGTCGGGGATAGCGCGACTACACACCGCGTTGCGAACTTAAGTCTGGGGTAGAATCCATAACACGCTCCAAACGTTGTCCGTGCTACGCCATGCAATATTTGAAGAAATAAACGTTGCGGCTTTGCGGTAAAAACAATTAAGCAGGCATCGGTTGCTTCTGCAGCGCCTTCATCAACTGGCTTTCATTTGTCAGGTCGAGACGCAACGGTGTTATTGAAACATATCCGTTCTCGACTGCCCAGCGATCTGTTCCTTCATCAGCAGGCTCGAGTGGAATCACGGTGAACCAATAATGTTTTCTTCCCATCGGATCAGTACCGGGAACGACTTTGCCATCATACTGTCTCACAGATTGTCGCGTCCATTGCATTCCTTTGGGATCAGGAGGGAAGTTTACATTGACAAGGTCAAGCTCTGGATTTTCAAGAAGTGCAGCCAGTGCTTTTTCAACCCATTCGGCAAGTTTTTTAAAATCCGGTTCTGTATTTCCGGCAGGAGTGCTTAAAGCAATGCCACGCATTCCCAGAAGTACAGCTTGCTTTGCACCCGCTAGTGTACCAGAGTGCCACATCGAGTTTCCGAGATTCAACCCCATATTGATTCCTGAGAGTACAACGTCAACCTTTGACCACAGGTGCGATCCGAGTGCAACACAATCGGCAGGGGTTCCATTTACGCGATAGGCTTCAATGCCTTCGAATGTGATAGGAGATTTCTTATAATGCAGAGGGCGCGATGCCGTGATCGCATGCCCCATTGAAGATTGTTCAACATCGGGAGCAACAACTTTCACTTCACCAAACTTTGTTGCTGCCTGCGCCAGAGCGGCAATGCCCGGGCTATAGATTCCATCATCGTTTGTTACCAGTATTCTCATACCTGCAACGCTAATATTTTCATTCCTGAGCAAGCAGGTATGATATTCTTATAGCCACTTAGTTGAGACATAAACGAAATGAAAGTTGCAAAACTGTTACACAACCCCAAGGCGGGCGGTGGAGAGTATACACATAAGAAACTTGCGCGGCTCGTTAACCGTGCGGGCTACGACTGTAGTTATTCATCTACAAAAAAGGAAGGGTGGGATAAGATCAGACGGGATGAGGCAGACATTGTAGTTGTAGCTGGTGGCGATGGTACAGTGCGAAAAGTTGCTAAGGTTGTACTCGAGAAAAAAATTCCAATTGCGCTACTGCCGCTAGGCACTGCCAACAACATAGCGAACACACTCGGCATTTCTGGCAAGCCTGAGGAGGTAATTGAAACCTGGGAGAATTCAATTTTAAAACCGTTTGACGTAGGAAGAATTTACGGTCTGAAAAAAGAAGCGGGTTTCTTTTTGGAAGGAATTGGATACGGAGTTTTCCCACGCTTGATGAAAGAGATGAAAAAGAAGAAGGATGAATTGTCGGATTCACCCGAGGAGAACCTGCGGATCGCGTGGGAAACGCTGCATGACATTATTCTTAACAGTAAAGCAAGATTCTGTAAGATATCACTTGATGGTGCTGACTACTCCGGCAAGTTTCTTCTGGCGGAAGTGATGAACACGCAATCGATCGGACCAAACTTGAAGCTGACTCCGGTAGGAGATCCAAGCGATGGAGAATTTGAAGTAATCCTTATCTCAGAACGTCAGCGAGATGAATTCGCGGCCTATGTGCACAATAAACTCCATGGGATTGAGCAGCCGCCCATCTTCAACGTCCTAAAAGCAAAGAACCTTGAAATCTTTTGGGAAGGCAAACTTCTCCACGTGGATGACGAAATTATTCAACTAAAAAAATCCAAGGATGTCCGGATCAAGATGCAGGAAGGACTGTTAAAATTTCTCATGAAACCGGCAGAGAACCACCCGGTCGAACAAGAGGAGCCGAAACCGGAACGAGTCGCTTCGTAAAAATAGGAATTGGGCATTAGGCATTAGGGCATTGGTGACTCGACTCATCGCATGTAAGTCATTGGGAATTTGGCATTAGTCGATGCCTATCCCTAGTCCCTAATGCCCAATTCCTAATGCCTAATTCCTCTAATATCCCCACTTCTTCATGATCTCCAGATCTTCTTTAATGGAAGCTAGTGGAGTCTTTCCCTGGTAGGACTCCTGCTCGACTATGTAATGGAATGTTCCGCCTGACTTTTTGCACATGTCAATTACTTCTTTGACGTTCACAATTCCTTTTCCAAGGATCGTGCTTTCGTACTTGTCATGGCCGCCCTCCGCTGCTTTGATTTCATCCTTCACATGGAGAGACTCAAATCTGCCAGGGTATTTTTTAACAATTTCGGAAGCGTTAGCGCCCCCGTTGTATAAATTTCCAATATCAAGCTGCTGCATCACCAGATCACCATCTGTGTTCTTCAACATAATATCGTATACCGTTTCGTTGTCAAAGGTTTGGCTGAATTCGAAATCATGATTGTGATAACCGAATTTCATTCCTGATTTCTTGCAAAGCTCTCCGCTTTTATTAAACATTTCCATGGAACGCATCAAGTCATCACGTGTGTTCCGCAAGCTCTGGTCGAGCCATGGGCTGATAACATAGTTTTGTCCGAGTGTCGCGGCATCTTCCACGGTGTACTTCCATGCATCAGTAAAATCTTTCTTCGATGAATCCCAATGCTTTGGACTGAGCACGGTGTGACCGCTAGGCATCCTGAGTCCCAGATCGCCCAGTATTTTTTTGAACTCGGCTGCTGACCAGCCATAGAACTTCCGGTCAACGTAGTTCGCATGTTCTACATGCTTATACCCCATCTCCGCTACCTGCTTTAAGGTGCCAAGCGGATCGGCTTTCATTTCATCGCGCACCGAGTAGAGTTGTACTCCGACAAGCGTCTGAGGTTTGGCATTCGCAAATACTGATCGGCCAACGAGTGTTGTCGCTGCGAGTGCGACTGCGCTTTGCTTAAGAAAATTTCTTCGTGAAGACTGCATGATTTTAAATTAAGGGTGATTAGAGATTTATAATTTAGTCATGAAGGCTTGTAAAAACAAATCCTATCGTCATAGGCCACCTGAACGCAGGTTGACTGGCAATGTGTCTATTTACACACGCATCAAAAAAAGAAAGCCCTGCAAAGTGCAAGGGCTTTCGTTAATGCGTCTTAGTATTTAGTCTTGGAGGATTTCAATTTCAACGCGGTCATTAAGACGCGCATTTGGATCATTTTCTTTCACGAGCATTTCAGCCCCACCCCAGCCGTATGTTCTGATACGATCTGCACTTATCCCATGCTCAACCAGGTATGATTTGAGGGCTGAAGCGCGCAGGTTTGTCAGCTCCTTGGCACTCACTCGCTGTTGCATCGCACCAGTAGTTTCAAAATAGTTGCCATGGCCACTCAACAATATTGCTTCGCGACTTGATTTGCCATTGCAATGGGCATGTATCTTCACAACATAGTTGGGGTTCTCATTCATCATTCGAACCAACTCGTCCAGGTCTTTGCGCGAGCTTGGCACCATTGCGACCGCATCTTTATAGTATCCCACGTTGTACATCACAGAGACATCACCTTTTTCTAGTCTTTCGAGTGTATAAGGAATAATCCACGCTCCTTGCTCATCCTGGTAAGCTCCTTCAGTCTCGGCCGGATTTGTGAAATCGATGAACTTATCGACTTCTTTATACCCAAAGATTCCGCATACCACTGTCATGGGCTCAGATGGTCCTGGCTTCATCATGTCGATATACAAGTCGGTTGAATAACTAGCAACGTGTTTTCGTTCCGTGTAGTTTACTTCATGAACTTCTCCGGGAAGAATAATTCCACTTTCGGAGGCAATGGTGAACTTGAAATACTTTCCTTTTGGCTTAAGTGGCACACCTCCACCAGTAGCAACATTATCTGAACTTTTGTTTGATGCCGCGGCCGTAAGCGTTTCATAAGGTGGCTCATTCATCACAGTCTTAGTTTCGAGATTGATCCGCTGATTTGCCGGCAATACTGCATTCGTAGCGTTGTTAATCACCGCCTCCTGCACCTTTTCGCCCTTTGCCAATGCAACTTCTTCACTTGATGTCTTCATGATATACAAGTGCATGGTGTTGTTGTCAGACTGAATCGTGTACGTAGTGTCAAACTGATTGCTGGGAAGATGACTTGTAAACTCCTTGACCCCATCACCCTCGGTTGAGAATGCTCCGATCACCAGATAGTGATTCTTTTGACTAAATGCAGATGTGCATAATGCGCTGAATACAACTGCAGCGCAGGCAGTTTTTAAACCCCTCCAATTCATAACCCGTAAATTATTTAACTACAACTAAAGATTTTTCCAGTCATTCGAAGAATAATTCTCATGCCAAGGCCGCTGTTTTAACCACGTGAACTCAAATTAATTTTTCGCATGGATTAATATCCGCTTTGCAGCATCGCGGCCACTTGTCAAGGCCGCTTCAACCGTGCCTTTATATGGCCCCGCGTAAATAGCTTCTCCACAAAAGTAAAGTGTATCATCAACGGGTTTTTCTAAAACACTCACTGCCTGTGGCGTTCCTACCATTTCATAAGAATATGCTCCCATTGAAAATTCGTTGTGGATCCATTGGTCTACTTTCCACGCCAGGAGATGTTCTTGAATTTTGTGCTTCGGATGTTTAAATGCGTTAACGAGCGATTGCAAAGCAAGCTCAAAAATTTCTTGATCCGTCAGACGTAGACGCTCTGCTCCCGGACCGCCAATCCATCCGGTGAGGAGTGGTCTGGTATCTGGCACCTGAGACCACCACGTAGGAATTGCTTCATCAGTAAACAAAAACTGGAGCGCTTTAAATTTGCGTTCTGTTTCCGACTCCCAGAACGGTATACGGAATTCCAGGTTAATCTTCACGACTGGGCCAAAGCCGATCTTCTTCGATGCGCTGATGACATCGGGTATAGCCGGCACGAATGCTATTGACTCGGTTTGCAATACGGACACGGGTATCGTGACAAGGCATTTCCTTGCCTGATACTTCTTTAGACCAACATTGACTTCTACTCGATTTTTTGTCCAGCGGATTTCTGTGACCTTTTGATTCAGCCTGATGATTCCACCATTTATTTCAACCTCGGCTGCAAGGAAGTCGTAGAGCATCGTATAACCTCCCTTGATCCGATATTGAGCTGGGTCTTCCTCTTCAGACCATTCTTCACGCAGGGCCATTGAACTGACTTTTTCGATATCCGCAGCATTGTATCCCTCCACGAACCTCTTCACGTTGTCGCGAAGGTCTTTGTACTTCGCATCTTTGAAGTGCGTGTCGAGAAATTGAGAGAACGGCATGTCGTAGTGTAAAGTCTTCAATGCTTTCAAAAGCACCTCCCAGTCCGAGTCGAAAAAATCCTTTTTTTCAACGGAGTCGTTATGGGCTTGATAAGTATTTCCTTTCATTTCCGTATACTTAAGATCAGCCTCTTCTAAAAGCTCAAGGGAGATTGGAGCATCACCATGAACAAACTCAGCTCCACTCTCGATGGGTGCTGTGAAACCTTCAGGGAAATTTGTATACATTCTTCCCCCGATCCTATCCTGCGCTTCGAGGATCAAAACCCCCAATTTTACTCGGGTTAACTCACGCGCTGCGAGTAATCCGGACGCTCCGGCTCCGATGATAATTATGTCGAAATGTTCTGTGACCTGCATATACTGCTGTTAAACGTAGTCGGCTGCTTGTTACGGCCGGTTGAAATGATCCGTATCTTGTGATACAAAACTGTTGCCCTTTGGCAAAAAAATGTAACTAATTGAGGAATAGCCGATACGGGCATATGATTTGTGCCTATCGGTCGACAAATTTTATGTAATCTAATTAATAGTAGTTTATGGCAGATCAAGAGAGGAAAAGTGGAGGAACTGCTAATCGTGGTTTTGCTTCAATGGATCGTGAGAGACAACGTGAAATCGCAAGAAAAGGCGGAGCAGCTGTGAGCCAGAACCGTGCGCACATGGCAGAGATTGGCAGAAAGGGTGGAGAAGCGAGTGGTACAAGCCGCAGTCAACGTGCAAACCAGAATAAGCAAGCCGCTGAAACTGGAAATACAGTTGAAAACCCTTAATTATTAAGCGCAATTCTTTAAAGGAGATCCCGGGGTTACGACCGGGATTTTCTTTTTGTTGGGTACGTTTATACGTTGATTGTGGATTAGTTGATTCGAACGCCCTAACAGGATCATGTGCCACTCCTGCTTAAGTGTCCTTTACCGTGACGACTTACCCAAGTTGTAGATAAGCACCACTAACCAACTAATAAACAAATCAACCTATTAGCCTTTCACTGCTTGGCACAATAATTATTCTGATACTATACTGAAATATTCATCGTTGTAACTCAAAAAAGGGAAGACTATGGCACAATCAAAAGGTAAAAGCACCAGAGGATTTGGATCCATGGATGAAGCCAGACAGCGTGAAATTGCAAGGCAGGGTGGGAGAGCTTCTGCACAAAGCAATACCTCTAATCGTGGTTTCGCGTCAATGGATAAACAAAAGCAACGTGAAATTTCCAGTCAGGGTGGGAAAGCATCACAAGGAGGGACGGGTAAACAAACCCGTGGTGCCACTGGAAGAAATGAGCAGACTCCATCCGCTGAAAGTGAACAGAACGAGAAAGTACACAGAGATATAGAATACTCACAAAGAGACTTAAATTCATTGGAGGAAGAAAATGAAGTTGCTAATACACTCGGGCAAGCTTCCGTCAGTGAAACCGATGAGGACGAAGATGAGGGGTTAGGTGATGGAAACATGGGCCGCAGCAAAAGAAGCCGTGGCTTTGATGAAGAAAGTTAACTTCTGTCCGACTAGGTAAGTATAGGCAGCCCAATTTTAAATAAGGGGGTTGCCTATATTTTTTTACACCGTTTTGGGTGATTTTTTGTAAGTAAGTAAGCCAAATAAAATGCGGTCACTGTAACCTTTTGCTAAAAAGCGGGTCTACCTTAAAGCACCAACCCTGGCTTTTATGATCCGCAACCTCTTCCTTACTGCATTTCGCAGTCTCAAGAAAAACAAGTTCTTTTCATTTCTAAACATCCTTGGGCTCTCCATCGGGATGGCCGTGTTTCTGACGATAGCGCTTTATGTCCAATTCGAAAAAAGTTACGAGCAGTTTATTCCCGATCATCAGAACATTTATCGCGTAACGCTAACAAGCTATCTCAACAACGAGCTCTCGATTGCGAGCGCAGAAAATTATCCCGGTGCAGGGCCGGCATTAACTTCAGAACTTCCGGAAGTAGTTGGCTATGCAAGGCTGTATAACATGGGATATAAGAACAATGTTATTATTACCAATGAAGAAGCAAAGCCGGATCCCATTGCATTAAAGCAACGAAGGTTTTTATACGCAGACTCATCGTTTCTGAGTTTGATGAATTACCCGATGGTGGCTGGTGATCCCACCACCGCGCTGGCCGAACCCTTAAGCGCTGTCATCTCTGAAACCTATGCGAAACTCTATTTCGGTGATGAAGACCCCGTTGGAAAGAGCCTTCGCTTGCAGGATGACGACTATAACAATGAACTGGCAAGGGTCACGGGCGTTTTCAAAGACCTTCCCCGAAATACGCACTTGAAGTTCGATGTACTTTTTTCTTATAAGACATTGTATTCACGTTTTGAGAGAGCCCGGGAACGTTACGACCAGAGTTGGTTCCGGAAAGACATGTATACCTTCATCAAGGTGCAGCCCGGTACTGATCCCAAAGTCTTGGAATCAAAGTTTGCTGCGATTGTCGATAAGTATTCTCCTGGTTTAAAAGAACGTAATCAACGAGATGTCTTATCGCTTCAGCGGATCACTGACATTCATTTAACTTCTAATCTTGCCGAAGAAGCGGAGCCGAATGGTGATGCTAAGATTGTTTTCTTTCTGGCACTGATTGGAATTTTCGTTTTGGTGATCGCCTGGATCAACTACATTAATCTTTCCACAGCAAAGGCCATGGAACGCGCGAAAGAAGTTGGCGTGCGAAAAGTAATGGGCGCGTTCAAGGTCCAGTTGATTCGGCAGTTTTTGGTTGAGGCTGCAGTCGTCAATGTCATCTCAGTGCTTATTGCCCTTCTTGTGGTAATAATACTTCTACCATCATTCAACAGCCTTTCGGGATTGTCACTACGTGCAGAGGATCTGATTCAGCCCTGGTACATTGCCCTCGTTGTAATCCTCTGGCTGGTAGGCAGTGCGTTGTCGGGGGCCTATCCCGCATTGGTGCTTTCTTCCTTCCGTCCGGTTTCCGTACTTAAAGGAAAATTGAAAAACAGCACAGGCGGAATTCTTCTGCGAAAAGGTCTTGTCGTTGTCCAGTTTATGGCCTCTGTTGCGCTGATAGCTGGTACGTTGATCGTATATCGTCAGCTTAACTTCATGATGAACCAGGATATTGGAATGAACATTGACCAGGTGTTGGTCGTGGAGCGCCCTGGGATCTCTCCGCGCGATAGAAACGCCTTCAGTTCCGCCATCGAGACCTTTAAGAACGAAACCAAAAATATTCCATCGGTTCAAGCGGTAACAAGTTCCGTCACTATTCCCGGAAAGCAACGCGAATACAAAGGCTCTGTCAAGCGATACGGTGCTCCGGATGATCAATTGGTTACGCTCAGGGCGAACAGTATGGACTATGATTTCCTGGACGTCTTCAAAATGAAACTTATCGCGGGGAGAACATTTTCGCGGGAGTATCCAAAAGATCAAGACACGTCCGTAGTGATTTCTGAATCCTCAGTTAAAGCACTTGGTTATAAAACGCCTGAAGAGGCGATTGGACAAACCGTGACGATCGCGCAATGGCAGTGGAGTCCTATCATTGTCGGGGTTGTCAACGACTATCACCAGGTATCGCTTAAAAAAGCAATCGATCCTATGATCTTCTATTGCTCTCCTTACTATGGTGAGTACTATAGCATCCGCCTGAACACAAAAGGTCTTTCGTCTACCGTTGACCAGGTTCGGGCAAGTTTCCAAAAGGCGTTTCCGGGAAACCCTTTTGATTACTTCTTCCTGGACGACTACTTCAACCAACAATATGAAAATGAGAAGAAGTTCGGAAAGCTCTTCACGGTCTTCGCTGCGCTGGCCATGATCGTTGGCTGCCTTGGACTTTTCGGATTGTCAGCGTATACAGCAACGCAACGAACGAAGGAGATTGGAATCCGGAAGGCATTGGGATCAACAGACCAGGGCATATTCGTGTTGCTCTCCACTGAATATGTGAAACTCGTACTGCTGTCAATCTTGCTGGCAGTTCCGCTCATCTGGTATGTAATGGCTCAATGGATTGAGACATTCCCCTACCGCACTACGATATCCCCGGTAATTTTTGTAATCGCTGGCCTCACAGTGTTGTTCGTCTCAATTCTAACTGTGAGTTTCCAGACTATTCGAGCTGCACGTACGAATCCGGTGGAGTCGCTGCGCTATGAGTAGATCCACTGATGGATGCATGGTGCACACCAAGTTCGACTGGCGAGCAATTGTTTTAGGTCGGTCACGAGGGGCGTTTACCCCTCGTGATGTGCTGGCGCTCCTTCAGGGCTTTGGCTATTACCGGAGTGGAAGTTTCATATCCCGATTGCTTGTCTAAAGATGCGCGGTATTATCTAATGAATCATGTCCATTTGCCATAGCCATAGCCCACCGCTTTAGCCCCGCCTTAGCCATAGCCAACCGCTTTAGCCCTTACCTGGTGATGCCCCGTAACGATTGATGACACAAAGAGTGACGATGGTCAACAACTGCTGAAGTCACCTGTATTTGCCTTAGCCTTAGCCAACACCTTAGCCAGCAGCCCAACCGCCTTAGCATTCCCATTTAAAGTTTCCTTCCTTATTTTGCGCCATGGTTTATCCCGTTGAGGAAGTCATTCCGTCACTCAAAGCTGCGCTCACCGATAATAAGATCGTTATCCTGCAAGCTCCACCCGGAGCTGGAAAATCTACGATCGTTCCTTTGAAGCTTATGGAGGAGGAATGGCTCGGAGGAAAAAAGATCATCATGCTTGAACCAAGACGATTGGCAGCGCGCTCGGTAGCCATGCGCATGAGTGAACTCAATGGCGATAAAGTGGGAGGGAAGATTGGTTATCGCGTTCGTTTCGATACAAAGGTTGGTTCGGCTACTCAAATCGAAGTAGTGACCGAGGGGATACTCACACGCATGATTCAAAATGACAATGCGCTCGAAGATACAGGGCTCATCATCTTTGATGAATTTCATGAACGCAACCTTCAGGGTGATCTCGCACTCGTTTTAAGTCTGCAGCTTCAGCAACTCTTGCGTGAGGACATCCGAATCCTCATCATGTCGGCAACGCTCGATAGCGAAAAGCTTTCTAAAATTTTAAAAGCACCTGTTATTACGAGCCAGGGAAGACAATATCCTGTTGCCATTAATTATCTTTCACAGCCTGGCGATTCCCCCATCCATCAGCAGATGTCGCGCGCCATCAAAAAGGCGCTGCGTGAAAATGAAGGCGATGTCCTCGGATTCTTACCTGGTGCGGGAGAAATCGGCCGTACGGCGGAAATTTTGACGAATGATACTTCAGGAGCACTAGTGCTACCGTTGTATGGTGATTTGTCTTTCGCAAAACAGCAGGAGGCAATCTTACCAGATCCAACGGGAAGGCGAAAAGTTGTATTGACAACATCCATCGCGGAGACATCATTGACGATTGAAGGCATCAAGGTTGTCATTGACAGCGGTCTTGCACGCGTGCCACGATTTGATCCACGTTCAGGCTTGTCACGGCTGGAGACTGTTCGGGTGACGCTTGATGCTGCCGATCAACGCGCAGGCCGTGCGGGCCGTTTAGGTCCTGGCGTGTCCTATCGCCTGTGGACGCAAGGGATTCACGGAAGCCTTGTACCCAACCGTAAACCTGAAATCCTCGAAGCAGACCTGGCACCGCTGTTACTTGAACTATATCAGTGGGGTGTAAAAAATGTTCGTGAGCTCTCATGGCTAACACCTCCTCCGGAAGGATCGGTCAATCAGGCGAAAGAACTTCTGGAACAACTCGAAGCGGTGAAAGACAATGCGATAACCTCTAAGGGTAGAGAAATGCTTAAGCTACCAACTCATCCGCGTATCGCCCATATGTTGCTGGAAGCAAAAGGAACATTATTATCCCTCGCCACAGACATTGCTGCACTTCTCGAAGAACGCGATCCGCTTCCGCGCGATTCGGGCGCAGACATGGGGTTACGGATCTCCATCCTTCGCAAGTGGCGCAGTGGTGAACGGGTTTCGGCTGAGCGACCAGTGCTGGAGCGGATCGAAAAACTCGCACAGCAGTGGAGGAGAATCATGAATATTAATCTGGATAATTCGGTAGTGGACGATTCGATGATCGGGAAGCTTGTAATGTTGGCGTATCCAGAACGAATCGCACGCCAGGTTGAAAAGAATAGTGAACGCTATAAACTTGTCAACGGCAGAAATGTAAAACTTCCGTCAAACGATCCACTGACGCGTGAGACGTGGATTGCCATTTCCTCGTTGGATGCGGGTGCAGGCGAAGGGAAAATTTTTACGGCAGCACCGCTTAATTATCGTGATTTATTTGAACACGCGGTCGAGGAGCAAACTGTTCGTTGGGACGAGGAGCGTGGCTTGATCGTGGGCTCGCAGGAAAACAAAATTGGGGCGCTTGTGCTTGAGTCCAAACCATTGCAAAAAATTGACGACCACAAGAAGATCGCAGTTTTGTGTTCTGTAATCCGTGAAAAAGGATTGCGCATTCTTGAGTGGGAGGAAACGTTGGTGTCGTGGCAAGCTCGCCTGCTGAGTATTCATAAATGGAGGCCAGAAGAAAAGTGGCCTGATGTCACAGATGAAGGATTACTATCAACTCTTGAAGACTGGCTTGCTCCATTTTTGAATGGAGTCAGCAAACTGTCAGAACTGCAGAAGTTGAATGCGAGCGAGATATTGAATTCGGTTCTGTCATGGGAACAACAAAATAAACTCGAAAACCTTGCACCGCTGAAAATTCAGGTTCCAAGTGATTCGATGATACGGGTGAATTATTTTTTCGATGGTTCTTCGCCTACGATGGAAGTGCGCCTCCAGGAAGTGTTCGGAATGCTTGAGACACCAAAAGTAAATGAGGGGCGAACAAAGATTGTCATGCATTTGCTTTCACCTGGATTTAAGCCTGTTCAGGTGACACAAGATCTTCGTAGCTTCTGGCAGAACACCTATGCTGAGGTGAGAAAGGAACTGCGCACACGATATCCGAAACATTCGTGGCCCGAAGACCCGTGGACAGCGAAGGCAGTTCGGGGTGCAAAAAGAAGAAATGCAGGTTAACGCGGAGGATATGTAATGCAGCAGTGCGGCTCAGCGGGCAGAATCGAGATCGTAGTTCATCATGCTCATGGCGCATCTCAACCGCCAAGGACGCAGCGGGTGAGTAGTCGCGCTGGCGCTTGGAGTGTGTGAGTGCGAACTTCAGGGAATAAATACAGGGTTAACGCGGAGGATACGTAATGCAACAGTGCGGCTCAGCAGGTAGAATCGAGATTGTAGTTCATCATGCTCATGGTGCATCACAAACGCAAAGCACGCAGCGAGTGAGTAGTCGCGCTGGCGCTTGGAATCGGTGAGTGCTTTTATTACTCGCAAAAAATCCTCCGTGTTTGCTCCGCGCTTTCTCCGTGCTCTCCGCGGTCTGGATTTCGGTATTTGGGATTCTTGAGTGCGAACCCCAGGGAATAAATGCAGGGTTAACGCGAAGGATACGTAATGCATCAGAGCGGCTGAACGAGTGGAATCGAGATTGAAGTTCATCGTGCTCATGGAGCATCACTAACGCAAAGCACGCAGCGAGTGAGTAGTCGCGCTAACGCTTGGAATCGGTGAGTACTTCTATTATTTAAAAAAACCTCCGCGCTTGCTCCGCGCTTCTGCGTGCTCTCCGCGGTTTGGATTTGGTATTTTGGGATTCAGGATTCGCACTGCCACTGGGGTTGTGGCGCTGCACGCAGGGAAAACGTGGTTAGCCATGTCTTGTAAGCTTCATCACATAATCATCAACATACGCATCAACCAATTTTCGCTTGTATTGCATGATAAATCTTGGATGTGCCAACGGTGTAATCTCTTTAAAGAATCTTTCTTTCGAATTAAGATTGGTGAGGTATTTGAAGTTTGAGCCTTCGCCCAGGCAGAACGCCATGTCACGTTCAACGCCCATGTCAAGTAATTGATTGATCGATTTCAAAATGAATTTATCGAGGCTTTTCACCAACGCAGGCGTGTCGTAATAGTTGAGGTTCTTTCCTTCTTGAGTAAAGCCTAGTGGGGAAACCGAGTTGAAAAAATATCTGCCGTAAAATTTGCCCGGACCCCCAAACGCTTCAATCATTTTGTAAATGTAATCCGCAGATAGTTCGGCTTTCTTCGGTAGGTCATTTTTTATACCGCAGATAGTTTCCAGTTTTATAGGATCAGTGAAAGGAATTCCAGTAATCCCTCCGCCAAAGCGCCCCGGGTTAATTCCAAGAATAACAGTTCTGCTTTTTGTGTCACCATAGTATTTTCGGTAAAACTGCTCGCAAAGCGAAAATGCTTGTTCGTCCTGATACGGATTCAGGACCTCAACACCTTTCGGAAGTTTTCCGGGGATGGCGAGCGATTTGTAAAAGATCAGGACCTTATCTGCAAACGTCATTTCAATTTATGAGATGATTTCAAATGCACTTTTATAAAAATTCTCCTGCTGAACGTAGTCGAGGAGCTTTGTGTAGAAGGGGTGTGACCCCAGTGTAGCGCTGTCGCCAATCATCATCAGTTTTTTCCTGGCTCGCGTCATGGCCACATTTGTTCTTCGGATGTCTCCAAGAAAGCCGACTTCACCTTTATCGTTGCTCCGCACGAAAGAGATCGCAATCACATCTCGTTCCTGTCCTTGGAAGGCATCCACTGTGTTTATGGCGATGAGGTGCATGAGCGCTTCAAACACAGCAGATGCCTCCGCTAATTTTTGCAGATAATCGACCTGCGCTCGATACGGTGTAATGATGGCAACAGAAATTTGTTCTTCAAGCCATGCATTCTGGCCAATATCTTCAACAAGCGCTTCGAGTTGCCGGATGAGAAGTTGAGCTTCCTCTTCATTCGAGCGGCTTAGCGTTTCCGGATCTTGCTTTTCATTGTAACCACATCCTGCCGTGTCGATAAACTCAACGGGTGACTGATGGGGGCGGAGCAAACCATGTTTTACAGACTCGTGTGCGATAAGTTTACCCTCATAGAAAATATCGGATGAAAAACGCATGATGAATTCATTCATACGATATTGTACATTGAGCATGGAAACACAATGAGGCTGTCTTGCAATACCTTTTTCAAAAAGTGTTTTTGAAAGGCCTTTGATTGCAGCCTCATTTGATTTGATCGTGGGAGGGAGTTGCTGATGATCGCCCGCGAAAATAATTCGCTCGCTGCGAAGGATCGGTATCCAGCATGCAGGTTCCATCGCTTGTCCTGCCTCATCTATAAATGCAGTCTTGAATTTCTTTCCGCGCAAAATCGGATGGGAGCTTCCCACCAGTGTACAGCAGATCGCTTCGCTGTTTTGGAGCAGATCGTTCACGATATAGAATTCAAGCATGTCAGCATCAGCTTTCAATGCTTTTGCCTCTTGCATCAGCAGCCTGCGTTCCTGCTTCTGCTCGTAGCCGAAGTTGCGCTTGTACTTTAAGGCTGAAGCGCGCACCTGCTCCATCTTCTTTCGGAGAGAACGCAGCTCGTGATAATTTGGATGACTTGCAATTCGCGCGTCAAGTGTCTTGCTAAGGGTTTGTTCCGTTACTCGTGCAGGGTGGCCAATACGGAGCACATTCAATCCCTGCTCACTTAATTTGTCGACAAGCAAGTCAATGGCCGCATTGCTTGGAGCGCATACGAGCACCTGCTTTTCTTCCTCCACTGTGTGCTTTATAACCTGAACAAGCGTTGTAGTTTTTCCCGTTCCCGGTGGGCCGTGTATGAACGCAACATCCTGCGATTTCAGCATCTTGTTCAGTGCTTCAAGCTGGCTGTCGTTTAGGATATTCAAACCTTCAATAGAAAATTTCTTTTCGTTGATGCCTGCTTTATCCGTTCCCAGCAGAAGTTGCTTCAGCTGCGCGACACGATTTTCCTCGGCCTTCATCACCTCTTTGAGGGCGAATTCCATCTCGCGATAAGTCATCTCATCAAACATCACATCGACTCCAAGCATGCCGTCTTCAATCCAATCGGGTGCTTCATCCGCGTTAAGCGTCACGACCATCGTGTTATCGCGTACGTAGTTTATAACTCCGTTCACATGCTCCTTTTCAGATTTGCCAGACGCATTTGAAAAGACACTGACTAATTTTCCACTTTGGAAACTGTGCGGTTGATCCAAATGATTCGTGCGCTCCACTTCAATCACAGGGCGCTCACCGGTGCCGATGTAATCCCTTTTCAAGGTGACAGGATACCAGGTCGAGCCTTCTTTCGTTCGGTCGGTAAGCGATCGCAGCAAAACCTTTTGCCGGTACTGTTCCAGGTCAGCATTTCGCTCGAGTTTGAGCAAGTCAAGCGTTTGGTTGAGTTGTGCGTTTACGTTCATCTGAAAACAAAAGTACGTTTATCATCCGGACCGTAAATTTTTTTTTCGGCCGGGATTGATGAAATTCATGGTATAAAGCGCCCTTATGAAATACCTAATCCTGCTACTTCTGTTAGCCATACTGCAAACTGCCGTTGCCCAGGACTTTGATATCTTGATCGTCAATGGGAAAGTGATCGATGGGACGGGTAACTCGTGGCGCTATGCAGACATTGGCGTGAAGGCGGATCGCATTGCAGCGATCGGAAACCTCAAGCGCAAGTCAGCGGCTCAGACGATTGATGCTACAAATCGCATTGTGGCACCTGGTTTTATTGACGTCCATACCCACATCGAAGGAAATGACTTAAAATTCCCCACAGCTTCTAACTTCATCATGGATGGCGTAACGACTGTAGTTACTGGAAACTGCGGAGCTTCGAATACAGACATGCCACGTTACAAGTTTCGCCTTGATAGTGCGAAGATGTCCATCAACATCGCCTCCCTTATAGGCCATAATAGTGTTCGGAGGGCCGTGATGGGTGACACACAACGCGACCCAACACCGGAAGAGCAACTGCGCATGGAAAGCCTCGTTGAAGAAGGAATGCGAAATGGTGCGGTTGGATTGTCGACCGGGTTGATTTATGTGCCAGGAACGTATTCCAAAACGCCTGAAGTGATTGGACTCGCAAAAGCTGCATCGAAATACAACGGTGTGTATGCGTCTCACATTCGCGATGAGGGTGATCATGTTACGGAAGCGATAGAAGAGGCAATTAATATTGGAAGACAGGCTTCGATCCCTGTTGAGATTTCACATTTTAAAGTAACCTACAAGCCCAACTGGGGACGTTCAACAAATACGCTTGCACAGGTAGAGAAAGCAAGACAAGATGGAATTGACGTAACGATCGATCAATATCCTTATGTTGCGAGCAGCACGACTCTGAACACAACCGTACCCAGTTGGGTATTTTCGGGAGGAAAGGACTCACTCATGCTTCGCCTCGCCTATCCTCCGACCCGCGAAAAAATAAAAGCAGAAATGGTTGCCATCCTAAAAAAGAAACAACTGAAGAGCTATAGCTATGCCGTTGTAGCTCGGTTCGCGAATGACTCTACCTTGAACGGCAAGAATATTTCGGAGATCAACAAGTTGAAGGGCAGAAAATCAAAACCGATAGAGGAAGCAGAAACCATTCTTGAGATGGTGGAACAAGGCAGTGCTCAAATGGTGTTCTTCAGCATGGAGGAAGGCGACCTGCGAAGAATTATGCAGTATCCCTATAACATGTTCGCTTCAGACGCAGGTATTTCGCGATTCGGATTTGGTGTTCCACATCCACGAACATACGGCACCAATTCTCGTGTGCTCGGAATGTATGTCAGGGACCTTAAGATCATCACAATGGAAGAAGCAATTCGAAGAATGACGTCACTACCTGCGCAGAAGTTTAATCTTAACGACAGAGGCTTGCTCAAACCGGGGATGGCGGCCGACATTGTAATCTTTGATCCCAATACTGTTGGTGATAAGGCGACATTCAGACAACCGCACGCCTATGCGGAAGGCTTTGATTACGTGATCGTGAACGGAAAAATCACTGCAGAAAAAGGGAGACACTCAGGTGTGCGAGCCGGTGTATTTGTGAATGGTCCGGGGTTCTCTAATCCTGTTTCAACAGCTCCCGCAGGCGCTGAATAGCCTGACGATTTTTCTCAGTGCTGATGTTGTCAACGACACTTTGCTTCTCGCGTGTAGTGAGTCGCCAGCTGAGGGAAGCACGCGCATTCGTCTTGCGAAGACTGTCCATCTCCTGAAGAATCGGAACGTAATCCTGGGCTTCATATTCAAGATCGATTCGTTCGATTGAATTCTTAAACCACGAGTGCGAATAGCCAATCAAAAGATCACTTGTGATGTCCTGGAAGTTTTCAAAGTTGTTATAGACACTGCTGATGGGTTGCGTGAAGGCGTCCATAATGGTCTGTCCTTCGCTTGCTGATATGTTCCCTAACTTAGGAGAATCACGGATAGAGACGAAAACGACACCAGAAGTGTTTTCTGCAACCCAATCACGGTAAGCATATAGAAACCTTACAGCATCGGTCAATCCGAAATTATCCGAGATACCGGCATCCATGATGTGGATAGGAGGCGAAGTTGGCAGTGTGGTGTTTGGAGTGATGTATGGAAAAGTCGCGCACATCCGCAGCCCGGAAAGAAAACGCAGGCTGTCGGCACCATGATTTTTAAACAAACGCTGAAAATCGATGCCGCTGAATTTTTGAGAAGTGTATTCCGGGAAGTTGACGATCTCTGCATTGAGGAAGGACACGGGCCGTGAAGCGATGTATAACTTACGCCCATCATTGACGATCGTGGGAGTAAGGATCGTCATTGGGATGATTGCCTTCAGCTCTGCTGAGTCGTACGCGGTAATAGGTTTGTCCATTAGCCCGCCCGTTATCTGATTGAGTTGCTGCTCGAACGTATAACCTCGATCGCGCAGATACAAATTGCCAGCATATTCAAAACGGGTCAAACCAACAAATAAGTCATTTGCCAGCAAGCTGAAGATCATGGGGTTCAGGTTGTCAGTCGAAATTTCCCTGCGATGACTTACCGCGTACGGATTTACGTGTTCGCCTAATGTCTGCCTCAGCTTTAGTTCGCGAAAGAAGCTTGCGCCAATCAATCCCCCGGATGCCCCTGTGATGAGGATAGCGTTCTTCATCATTTTTCCACCCGTGAGGCTATCGGCAGTTTGCAGTGCGGTGAACGACCACAACGCAGCTCGCTTCCCGCCACCGCTCACGCAGAGAAAAACCATCTTCGGCTTTGACCCTTCCGGGAATTTTTTCTTCCAGTTGAGAAGCATCGGAAATGTTGCCTGGCGATCGGTTTCAATGTTAACGCTGTCGTTGGTGTGCCGAAGTGTATTTACCGAATATTCTGCCGGATAGCGAATGTAATCCAACCCAAAAGCCTCATAACGCTTGGTGAAGAAGTTCTCACCCGCAAGGTAATTGAGGAAGATAAACAAGATCAACGCTGCCGTTGCTGACCAGTTTCCAAACCAGTATGAGAATGCACCCGCAAGCATCACAAAGATTGTCAGGAGAATCATGAAGCTTGATGCAGCAGGTAACTGGAATGGTGGATAGTCTTTAAACAATCCTAAGACCATCACCAGGAAAAAAATGAACAACTCAATAACGACAAGATTGAAATGGTTTTGATCGAAGACCTGAAGGATGGTTGATTTGTCGTAGAAGTGATTGTCTTCAACTTTTCTCAGTCGAAGCGTGTGATCGAGATAATAGTTTACTTGAACTTGTTTCTTCCGTGCAATGTCAAGCTTCTTCATTGCGCTTGCTCGGGTAACCTTTACGTTCGATTTTATCTTCTCATCAATCCGGCAAACAACATACTTGAAAATATCTTTGTTGGTGAACCAAAAGTAGAGAAAGAAGATCAGCGTCATCGTCAGGTAGCCCGTGATCAAACCTGCGAGATTCATTGCCAGCTCGATGCCGGTCGTGTACTCATTATTTTTTTGGAATCCGATGATCTGGTAGATGTATGCTGCGAGAAATAGAATCGGCAGGATGCTGTTGTTAATCGCAAACTTGGTGAACGGACGAGATAACGAACCCACAAAGGAGAACCGGTGGCCATCGTTGATATAGCACGTAATATGAAATGCTGTGGTAAATCCTGCGGTGCAAAGCCCGATGATGAAAAACGAAGTGAAGTTTACTTTGTTGAGGTACTCGGGATCGAGAAACAGATACGGAATGCCGAGGTATTTCCCAAATGCTCCCGTAATCATTGCAAAAAGGACGATCCAGCACAACACCAAAACATGATTGCGCTTGAGGTTATTCAGCAACAATTGAATAGGAAAGGAGTAAGCGATCTTAAGGGATAAGAAGTAAAGCCTCCGCATGCACAATTATATCTATAAGTTACCTTATTTCTTCCATTATCGAAAACTCTATTTTACGCTACAAACTTGTGAAGTTCGGTTGCGATTTTGCGGTCATTGGACAGTCGTGGAACTTTGTTTTGTCCACCGAGTTTTCCCAATGACTTCATGTAATCGATGAATGCGTTTTTGGCAAGAGAAGTAATCTTTAACGTGCGAAGAATATTGCCAGAAAGAAGGTCATCATAATAAACATTTAAGTCGCGCATGTGTTTGTCGAGCTCGAGTGAAAACGCACTCATGTCAGCTGGGCGCTTAGAAAATTCTACAAGCCACTCGTGATAGGGCAGTCCTTCCGCTGGAGTTACCTGTGGCGCGACCGTAAACTCAACGATTTCGGCTTCCGGAAATTTTTCCAGTGTACGCTTCATCGCCTTCTCAACTTCCTCACCAATAACATGTTCGCCAAAAGCAGAGATGAAGTGTTTGATCCTTCCTGTGACAACAATCCGATAGGGATTTTTTGATACAAACTTGATGGTGTCACCAATTGAATATCCCCAAAGGCCGGCATTGCTGTTGATGATCACCGCATAATTTTTTCCCAGTTCCACTTCTTCAATGTTTAGCCTCCGCGGATTCTCATTGAAGTACTCTTCGGTCGGAACAAACTCGAAGAAGATTCCGGCATTCAGCAAAAGA
The DNA here is from genome assembly GCA_036402115.1 of Chryseosolibacter sp. Lineage (GTDB taxonomy): Bacteria > Bacteroidota > Bacteroidia > Cytophagales > Cyclobacteriaceae > Chryseosolibacter. Next base: position 13,750 of record DASWTM010000097.1, on the reverse strand, counting down.
AGAAGCCCGGGTTCGCTTTGTGTATCCTGGTAAGCAATGAATCCTTCTGAAGCGGGATACGTTTCGATGGAATCAATCTTTTTTCCGATGGTATCGAACAGCTTTGCGCGGTAAGGCTCGAAGTTGACGCCTCCGTAAACAAACATGGAAAAATTTGGAAACACATCTTTGATCTTTTTGCCGGTGCGCGCCTGAATGCGATCGAAATACATTTGCGCCCATGGAGGGATCCCGGAGATCAATGTCATGTTTGTGTTGATCGTCTCATCAATAATCTTGTCGAGTTTCTGCTCCCAGTCTTCGATAATGTTAGTTGCATAGCTCGGCTTTTGATTTGAGCGGAGGTATCCCGGCACATGATGGTTCACAATCCCTGAAAGACGACCGGTTTTGATCCCAGCCTTTTCATCGAGTTCAGGGCTACCGGAAAGAAATATTAATCCGCCATCGAGGAAAGCCGCGTTGCCTGTTTCGTGCACGTAACTGAGAAGCGCGTTGCGGGCGCCATTAATGTGATTCGGAATCGACTCTTTGGAAATCGGGATGTACTTCGTTCCTGAAGTGGTGCCGGAGGTTTTGGCGAAGTAAGCTGGTTTTCCTTTCCACAAAATGTCAGCCTTACCTTTTACCACTTCTTCTACCCATGGCTTTAGTTCCTCGTAGTCACGAATCGGAACCTGTTTCTTAAAATCCTCATGGTTTTTGATCGACTGGAAATTATGGTCTTTTCCGAAGCGCGTGTTACCGGCCTCGCTTACAAGATATTGCAACGTGTTGTGCTGAAATGGTGCAGGATTTAAAGACCATTTTTTTGTTTGCGATGCCACATACGCGGCAAATGGCTTAGCCAGTATCGAACGAAATCCCATAGCCCGCAAGATAATTTGATTTCCGGACTCACAATAATATAGAGTGAGCGGAGTTGTGCGGTCTAGAACCGTCCTACTCCAATTTTCGTTTTCTTGGTAAATTCGCGCAATTTTTCAACTTTTAGTTGGTTTGTATCATCCGACCGTTAACTAGACTTATGAATAATACACTCAAGACCATTGTTATTGGATTTATGGCCGGTTTAGCCGGTACTGGTGCTGGATATCAATACCTGATCAAGCCAAATTTACCTAGCCAGGAGACTGCAACGTTTGATAATGTTACGTTTGATTCCCCCGGCATAAATCGCCCATCCGAAGTTTCAACAGCTCCTGTCTCGACAACGGCTCCCGTTGACTTTAGTACGGCAGCATCGAAAGCAACTCCAAGCGTTGTTTTCATCAATAGCATTTCTGAAGGCGGAGGATATTCGTATTGGGATTGGTTTTTTGGTGAAGGCGCAAATCGTCAGACGCAGGTGAGCAGTGGATCCGGAGTAATTTTTTCTGCCGATGGCTATATCGTCACGAATAACCACGTGGTTAGCTCCGCACAGCGCATCGAGGTAAACTACAACAAAAGAGTTTATCCAGCCGAGTTGGTCGGAACGGATCCAAGCACTGACCTCGCAGTGATCAAGATCAACGAAACGAATTTGCCCGCGATCACGCTCGGTAGTTCGAAAAATATTCAGGTAGGAGAGTGGGTTGTTGCAGTCGGAAACCCATTCACGCTGGCATCCACTGTTACTGCCGGGATTGTAAGCGCGAAAGGAAGACGCATCGGAATTCTGGAAGATAAGTTTCCGATTGAATCATTCATTCAAACCGATGCAGCGATTAACCCGGGCAACAGTGGTGGGGCATTGGTGAATAAGAATGGCGATCTTGTTGGAATCAATACGGCTATTTTATCGCGCACGGGCTCGTATACCGGATATGCTTTTGCGGTTCCTGTCGATATCGCTAAAAAAGTTTTTGATGATCTCGTGAAATACGGCATGGTGCAGAAAGCAATCCTCGGTGCGAGTGTGACAGATTACGATTACGCCACCGCAGTGAAATACGATCTCGATACAAAAGTAAAACGTTACGATGGCGTGTTACTCGAACGGCTTGATCCATCGGGCCCCGCTGCCGAAGCTGGATTGAAATTGGGTGACGTCATCACAAAAGTCAACGGCATCGATGTTAATTCGCAAAGCGAGTTCGAAGAGGCGATCAGCTACCGTTATCCCGGAGACAAAATCGCGATCACCTATTCGCGTGAAGGTAAATCAGGAACGGTTAACCTCACGCTTGTGAATCGCAAGGGTGATACGGGAATCATGAAGCGTAAAATTGTTTCGGCTCCATCCCTAGGTGCTCAGCTTGAAGCAACGGACTACGGTGTGAAGATTTTTAATCTGGCGGATAACAGTATGTTCAAGCGATTAGGAGTTACTGAAAACTTCACCATCGAACGCCTCAATAACGAAACCGTTTCTGAGCCTGAGCAAGTCATACGGTTCTTCGACAAATATAGAGGAAGAGGATACATTACAGGTGTGAATACTTCGCGACAGCGATTGCAGATTCCATTCATTATCAGGTGACCGAGTTGGTTTTTGTGATTTGGTTCCGATAGCTATCGGGATTGATCATTGGATCGTTTCTTGCGCATCAATAAAAAAGGAGCTGTCATCTATCTGCCAGCTCCTTTCTTTTATAAACAGTACCCTCCTACTTCATCACTTCGACTCTTCTCGAGACCAATCCTTTCTCAGTCACAACCTGCAGGATATAAATTCCCTGTGTCATTGTACTCGTATTGATCGTATGTTCACTGCGGTTAGGTTGTTCGGAGTACACCATTCGTCCAAACGAATCTGTCAGTGTTACGCGCGCCATCCTATAAGTTCCGGTGGAAATGCTGAGATACTCTTTTGCCGGAACTGGATAGGCCTGTACATGCGCAGTCAATGGATCATCAACAGACAAAATCGGATCCTGCACGATTGTTAATGTTCTGTTCACAGTTGCTGCAGCATTGTAGTTTTCATTTCCAGGCTGTGTTGCCGCGATTATAGCTTCTCCTACTTCACCTGTTAATGTTATGGTGGTTCCGTTGATTGTTATCGGCCCTGATATCTTGGTAAAGTTCACCGGAAGACCAGCGCTTGACGTTGCCGAAATCGTGAATGGCGCATTGCTGTTCATCACACCAGGCAAAGCGTCAAACGTTATTGTTTGGTTTGCTTTGTTGATCGTCAATGTTCCGCTATAGGAACCTGCGAAGTATGCATCCTTGATCGTGGCTGTTACATCGTAAATTCCTGCATTTGTAGGTGCAGCAACGGTACTGCCATTTTGCGTATAAACGATTTCTACCGTCAGATTTGCTGGTGTTGTAGCGATCGAAATCACTTTTGCTGCGCCATCATATGTTGTTGTTGTATTGGATGCAGCGAGCGTTGCTATCGCCTTATCAACCGTTACAACAAATGACTCGGAAGCTATACCACCAACTCCGTCATTAGCCGTTAAGGTAATGGTTGTGCTTCCGACTGAGCCTTCGGTAATATTTATTATACCATCAGCGATTGTAGTGGTAACAACGGAAGGATCCGAGCTTGTGACAGTTAGTGTTAACGCATCTTGTTCATCATTATCAACAAACACAGTGGAGGCTTCCACTGTTGTAGACCCGAAACCGTAAGCAATCCCAATGTTATCGATCGGGGTTACAACGTTTGGAATGTCATTTACACGGAAATTGAAGTCTGCGTAGGTTACGTTTCCATTTGGATCTTCAGCACGAATGGAAACAATTGACGTCCCGACACCGATTTCTGTGAGCGTCAGTGTGTTGTGGCTGAGCGTTCCGGTAACAATCTGCAAGTTCGATCCTACCGCATACGTTAAGGGATCTCCGTTTCCATCTGTAAATACATCACTAAACTCAACCACTTTCGAGCCGAATCCTTCATTCACGAGGATGTCATCGACTTCATTACTGATAAGAATTGTTCCTTTATTGATATTTAATGGAACTGTGACGATACTTTTATCAAGGTCGTTGCTTCCAACGAGAATATCGTATGAATAATTTCCATCCGCATAGTCAGTAAGATCCGCGGTGTAATGGATGGTTTGCGTGGCGCCAGGCTCCACTGTTCCATTACTGACGTCAAGCGTTAACCAACTTGTTAATGCTCCATTTACATTGCCTGTAATGACATCAAGAAATTTGTCCATAATCGCTTTCGTAGTTGCATTATCCACGTATACCGCAGATGTTGTCCGCGCTGCAAAGAGTAGGTAGTAGACCCTTTTGACGTTGTTAAGATTAGCAAGCTGCTGGTGACCTTCATTTGTGCTCAAGGAGTATTCATGTGTCACGCCCGGATCACTTTCGATAATCATCAATTGGTTGATGGATGGGTCGGAGTTGTTAAAGATCCTTTTTGCATAGCCTTTGTATTCAGTTCCGTTGAGCACAGAAGTAAACTCAGCGGCATCGAGACTTCCGCCACCGTCTGCACCATTATTGCCTTCGATAGAAAATCTTTCTACGCCATTCAGGTCGGCCACCATCACAAACATTCCATTCAAATGTCGCGTGAAATATTTTGAGTTTGGTCCAAACGCGCTCTGACCAGAGATGATCAGATTGTCGCTATACGGAATTGATTGTTGAAGATTGGTGTTAAGCATATTACCACCATCATACATGTCATATCCACCATCATTGATATCTCCTGCTCCGCCATCATAGGCGAAACTATATTTCGATGGCACCAGATCCGTAATCTGCGTATAGTTCGCGTTAAGACTTTCAAGGATATGAGTCAGCGGGTACGAAGACGCTTTGCCAATTGCCCAGTTGAGCGTCTCAGCACCAGAGTTTTTAATGTCAATATTTCCTGTGAAGACAGTCTCTGGTGTTGTACGATAAGTGATCTCTCCTGGCGTCACGGATATATCAGGTACTTGGACTCCGCTGCCAGAAAGAGAAAGCTCTAAACCACTTTCATTTTCTGCATTGCTTGTTAAGGTAAGAGTACCAGTATAGTTCGCCACACTTGTCGGCTTGAATTTTACATTCAGAATGGATTCACCATCGACAGGTATAGTTAATTCATTTGCACTAACGGTAAATGCGGGATTATTGATTTCAATTGAACTGATGACCAATGGAATTGTCCCCGTGTTCTTAATTACCACGGGCATCGTCTTGGTTAGATTGAGACCATAGTTGCCAAAGCTTACATCGTCTGTCTGAACGGCTATCGCAGCAATCCCTTCGATTGTTACCTGGATTGGGACTTCAACTGAGCTCTTATCCGGATCATTGCTTTCTATGACAAGGGTTTCGTTAAATGTTCCGGGTAGATAATCGCTCGGATCATACGTCACGGTTACAAGAACCGACTGGCCAGCTTCAATTGTACCTTCAGTTGAGCTAAGCTTGAGCCATCCGTTTGCTTTTTGTCGTTCGTAAGAAAACCCTCCTTTATCGTTCACACGGGTCCAACTTGTGAATTTTACATCGTAGTACTCCCGACCTGTGTGCAGGGAAAACGTGTGGCCACCAACCCAGTCTGCCCATCCATCAATCACATAGTCCCATGGGTCGTATTCATCGAGCTCGCTCGAGAACGTAGTTCCATAATTCCAAAGCGTACCGGCAGGTGAAACATCCTGGTTGTATGTCTTCTCGATAGCTGCGTTCAATAGTCCTTCACCGTCAACGGTTGTCAGCCAAACATTCGGTGTAATCCGATCCTGACTGTATGGTGAAGTCCAGTCGGCCTCGGGAGTTTTGGTGAACTCAACAATGGCATTGCTATTCGCTAGCCTTGAAGTCCATGTTAGTGGGCCAGCTCCCTGGTTTTCAATTGTGAACGACCGTGTCTCATAATTTCCGGTAGACACCGTTGCGTTCAGATCTTCTGCTACAACAGTGATATCTCCTGCACTGATACTTTGAGCCGTGTACGGAATTTGAAGCGTTGGATGATTAGCGTCACTGGTAGAGATGGTGATGTTTCCGGTCAATGTTTCCACTGTTGTAGGCGTGAAGCTAATGGTGATCAGTCCGTAGGAGAAAGGAGCGATCGTTCCGTTTACTTCATGCGCCATAAATTCGTTATCCGAGAAGGTTACTCCTGTAACGTTGAGGTAAGCCGGTCCATCATTGAGAACACGTACTTTTTGATAAGAGATGTTGCCAACAGCAGTGCTTCCGAAATTGACAGCGCTTTCATGAGTCTTCGCATCAGGCGCACCGGTTACATTGAGTGTAACAGGAATCGATCTCGTAGGTATTGTTGGATCATTACTTCGAATGACAACGGTGCCGTTATATGTACCAACAGCCAGGCCCCGCGTATTAATGTTTAATGAAATCGTTTGGTTTTGACCACCAGCAACCGTTCCTTCGGCTGGGTCTGCGGTAAGCCAATTGTAGACTTCGGTTCGAACATACGAGAATCCACCACCGTTACCACAGCAGGTCCAGCTTGTCAATGTAATATCGAAATAGCGGTCCTGAGCCGGAATATACATCGATGTAGTTCGATTGATAAATTCTTCCGCTTCACCGTCAAGCACATTATCCCACGTTGAATAGTATTCCGCTTCTGCGGTGCGAACGTTTGCCCAGGTAGTTCCGAGCGGTGATTGTTCCCAATCAAAGGAGTCCTCCGTGGCTGCGTTGAACAGGCCGTAATCTTCATCAGAAGTTAAGCGGATGTCTGGCGTGATTCGATCTTGATTTTCAGGCAGGCTCGGGTTTCCAAAATTCACCTTAGAAAAAGTTACCGGAGTTGCGGCCGGGAATTCAAGCTCTATAGCGTAAGTAAGGTCGGCCGTACCTGTGTTTCTTAAAACCAGGTTCTGAACATTCGTTGTTCCGCTGGCTGCAGTAACATTGTAGCTGAAGTTATCGACTGCTGAAGACGGTGGAACTTGCGCGATTGCTGTCAGTGTAATCGGGAAAGTTGTTTCATCGGCATCGTTGGTAGTTAGTGTCAACGTAGCTGATTTGATTCCTGCGGAGGTTGGCATAAACATCACTGGAAGGTCAAACCCACGACCCGGTGCAATTGTGAGTGCAACAGCTTCAGGAACAAACGAGGTGTTTGAAGAGGCTACGTTTGTAATCCTCAACGGAGCTGTCCCGCTATTATTGATGGTGATAATTCGTTGTGTGGCGAAGTTCACGAATCCAGTCCCGAATTCTTTCTCAGTTGGCGCTGTAATTTCTGGTGAACCTGCACCGCCCTGAACGTCTAATGTGAGTCCGACAAGCTTTGTTGTTGCGGAAGGGTCATTTGAAATTACAGCAACGTTTCCAGTGTAAAAACTTGTCAGAAGACCGCTGGCATCAAATGTGATCGTGATGGTTTTTGATTGGCCAGGGATCAGTCTTCCGGAAGTAAAATCTGCTGATGCCCATTTCAAACCTTGCTCGACCCGTGTATAGGAAAATCCGCCACCATCGTAGTTTGTCGAAAAGGAGTGGAAGGTGATATCGAAATATCTGTCCTCAGAAATTGCGTGCATAGACATGACATTATCGATCATGTCTTCCGGGGTGTAATCAATTGCTTCAAGCCAAGGACGGTAATCTTCAACCGACAGTTCTTCCGTTTTCCCAAATGCCCATTCAGTATCTGCCGGGGCGTCCTCCCCAGCTTCCATTTCTCTAAAGGCATTGAAAAGGCCACCGGTTGAATTTCGTGTAAGCCAAACCTTAGGCGTGATCCTGTCTTGTGCTCTTGCTTGTGTGCTTTCCGTAAAATTAGCCTTGGTAAAATTTTCTGCTGCACCGATGAATTTAAGTTCCCAGTTAAGATCTCTGTTGCCGGTGTTGGTTATCGTGAACGTTTGTGTTGTCGTTCCACCCGCGGTTACTGAAGTACTGATGGCGTTACGGCTTACCGTGATTTGCGGAACTTGCGCAAAAACGTTCACCATAACCATCGAGAAGATGGTAAGTAAAGGTAGTCTCATTAATAAAAATTTAAATACTTAGATGATGTGAAAGATTATTCCGCTTCGAGGGCCACTTCGTAATTGCCGAGTACGGCTTGCGTGCGTCCACTTGTGTTTACATGATCTTCGTCCATGGTGAACTTGATCTTGAGAGAGGTTTTTGTGAGTTCGGTCACCGTCACAGACAAATCACCATCAACGAGGAATTGCCCAGTGCCAGTTCCCACCCAATTCCAGATGCCGGAAGGAAAGAATAATTTCTTTCCATTGATAGTGGAATAGGTACCGTCAGACTTAAGCGTCACCCTTAGGTTAGCGTACTCCGATGTTAAAGCAGAGCCATCTTTTTTTACATATCCCGTTGCACCAATGTGCCAGGTCTTTTTAATGAATTCCTGAGGATTCTCAGGCTTGTTATCATCGTCATTGCAGGCCGAGGTCAAAAGAAGAAACCATGCGAGTGCCGCGACACTCAATTTGCCAGTAAAAAATTTTTTCATCAAATGGGGTTTAAAAGTCGGTTGCAGCAATTTTATGTCTCGATCCATAAAACACCGCTGTCCTTTCGTTTATAACTTGGAGGCTACACGCAGAATCGCTGAAAGGGTTACAAAGTGGATTAGAAAAACAACCTATTTCTTCTGTTTGATTTCTTTTAGTGTGTTTCCCGTACGCAATGATGTAACCTTGTTCAAGGTGCTCCCGTTTTACGGCACCTTTTGTGAAACAGTGATAAAGAATGGGAAAACATCATATGTGAAGAGTGGGTTACTCCGTGGAATAAGTAGCGACCAGAAGCATCTGAGTTTTCTTAAATGCAGTAGACACCAAGTCTCCAAGGCTCCAAGATACACCAAGAGTTTTGCGACACGTTCATCGTGTTCCTTAGTTTCTTGGTGGCTACTAAAAGAGAGCTTCGGATAAATCGAAATGCCACTGTCTTGATGCTATCTGCGTGTGGATTAAACGACAAGAATTTTGGAACGCGAGGTTATTTACCTGCGTCACCTACAATTGATACGTTAGATTTGGAATCTCCTTATGCGACTCTCAGTTTGAGCTTCTTTCCAAGCTCGTCAACTGATACTTTGAAATTTGAATCGGTCTTCATCATATCCTCAACCGACTCAAGTGCGTGAATCACCGTGCTGTGATCTCTTCCACCGAAGTTTTCACCGATAAGGGCTAGTGTGAGCTGTGTGTAGCGCTTGCAGAAATACATGGCTACCTGGCGAGGAATGACAATCTCACGTTTCTTCACTTTGCCTTTCATTGCTTCAAGATCAACCTTGAAGTACTCGGCAACCGTTTTTTGAATAAAATCCACGCTGACATCAGACTGGATTTCTTTAATGATATTCTTTAATACCTCTTTCGCTAATTCAAGATCGATCTCCTTCTTCAATAATGTTGCATGGAAGATCATGGAGTTGAGCACACCTTCCATATCGCGAAGGTTTGTGTCAACGCTGTACGCCAGGTATTCCGAAACCTCCGTTGGGATCTGAATCCCGTCTGCCTGCATTTTGCGATTAATGATGGCGAGCTTTGTTTCGAAGTCAGGTTCCTGCAAATCTGCAGTTAATCCCCACTTGAATCGCGAAAGCAATCTTTCCTGGAAACCTTTCAGATCACGTGGAGGACAATCGCTTGTCATAATGATCTGCTTTCCGGATTGATGTAATTGATTGAAGATATGGAAGAACATTTCCTGCGTCTTTTCGCGGCCGGCAAGGAATTGCACGTCATCAAGGATCAAAAGATCAACCTGCAGGTAGAAATTCTGAAAATCCTGGAGTTTGTGATTTTGCAGCGCGTTGAGGAACTGGTTTGTAAAATCGTTTTGATCAACATACAACACAACCTTGCTCGGCATGTTGTTCTTGATCTCATTTCCGATGGCTTGTACAAGGTGTGTCTTCCCTACACCAACACCACCATAAAGCATTAAGGGGTTGAACGATGTTACACCAGGTTTTTTCACCACGGCAACACCGGCTGATCGCGCAAGGCGATTACAATCACCTTCGACAAAATTGTCAAACGTATAGGCAGGATTTAATCTGCTGTTGACAGTCTGTGGATTTAATGCTTTAAAAGTAAACGGAGAATATTCGTCATTATTGAAGCCGTTTCCGTTAACTGCGCTTCTTCTATTCCCTGCTCCGTTGGCTGGATAGTTAACGGCAACCGGTGGCGCAATTTGACTTCCACTGTCAACTACGACCGAGTACTCTAGCCTCCCGGTTGGTCCCAAAACGGTATGAATTGCCTTTTTTAGAACCGGTACGTAATTATCTTCAAGCCACTCATAGAAAAATTGTGAAGGAACCTGGATGGTAAGTACATCACCGTCAACGCGCAACGGTTCAATTGGCTTGAACCATGTATTGAAGTTGTCATCCTCTACATTTTCCCGAATCACTTCAAGACAATCATTCCATACCGTACCGCAGCTTATTTCCATTGAGATCTGAATTCGTTGGGGTTGTTGCTTCCTTCAAGGGGAAAGGGAGACAAAGATGTAAAAAAAGAGGTCATCAAAACAAGCGCGAGCCCTCTTGATTTTTACGAAAAAAATTTGCTAAGGAAATTTTGTTTCCCAAAGACAAGTTGACGAGGAAATCTTAGTAAAATTGAGCATAATTAATAACGGATGCCGGAAAATTCTATCCATTCAACGCTTCGTGAAACATTTTCGCTGTCTAACAAAGAAAACTGGAAACGTTTTGCATCTCAGGAGCTTGATGGAAAAAATCCAGATGAAATTTTGTCGTGGAACAGTGAAGATCAACTGATTTTTTTTGCTTATTATGATGCTTCAGACGAGGAAAAAAATTTTCTCTCTCCAAAATTTCAGCTAGCGGTTGCTGGCGATCCTTATTTCGGGCCGGCCAAATGGTTAAATATCCCCTGCGTAACTGTTACTTCCGAAAAATCTGCTAATCAAACTGCGCTTCAACACCTTACTAATGGTGCTGATGGAATTCTTTTCAAAATAAACGGGAAAGTTAACCTCGATAATCTCTTAGCAGGAGTCGAATGGCGTTACTGCTCGCTATTTTTTCAGTCAGCAGATCCTGAAAATTTGATCGCTGATGTGTCATTATACACGATAAACCACAAACTTTCATCTCAAGAAATTTCTGGTGGATTCATTTGGGACAGTACCCCCGATTTTAATAACAGGATATTATTCCGCACGGGCTTAAAGAATATTTTGTCAGTTGCGCCATCCACATCGGTCAACGAGATTGCTGCAGCGCTCTCGCATGGCGTTACCTTTTTTGAACAATCTCAGGCGCAGTCGGAGGAGTTTTTTAAATCGATCGCTTTCTCCATGCCAGTGGGTACTTTATTTCTGGAATCAATCGCCAGGCTAAAAGCATTACGGTTCTTATGGTACCAGGTCGCGCAAGCTTACGGCTATTCGTCTTATCAAATTTCTGACTTGCATATTCATGTCCGGTCTGACAAATGGATCGATGAGCAATTTCAACCGCATGGCAACATGCTGAAGAGTACTATTGCCTCCATGGCGTCCGTTATCGGAGGAGCCAACGCCATTACCATCGAGGCGGAAGATGAGTCGAACACGATGATGACCCGTATTGCAAGGAATGTTTCGACCTTGCTTCGTGAGGAGTCTAATCTTGATAAGGTTTCAGATCCAACAGCAGGGGCATTCGCGATTGAGGTCATGACGAAGGAATTCGCTAAACATGCCTGGAAAAGTTTTCAAGACAAGCAAAAGAAATGAAGCCAGACTTTTCAAAAATAGCCTTTGATCAATTCCAGCCAGTTCCACAGTCAACTGAAAAGAAAATCTGGACGAGTTCGGAAGGAATTGAGGTAAAACCACAGTACACTTCGTTGGATCGTGGAAAGCTCGCCCAGTTTCATTCAGGTATTCCACCATTTCTTCGCGGGCCATATGCAACGATGTACGCAACTAAGCCCTGGACGATCCGTCAGTACGCGGGATTTTCGACAGCAAAAGATTCAAATGCTTTTTACAGAAGAAATCTTGAAGCAGGTCAGCGCGGTCTTTCCGTTGCGTTTGATCTCGCAACTCATCGCGGCTACGACTCGGATCATCCACGTGTAACCGGTGATGTCGGAAAAGCAGGAGTTGCTATCGACTCGGTGCTCGATATGAAAATTCTGTTCGATCAGATTCCACTCGACAAAATGTCGGTGTCGATGACGATGAATGGAGCGGTGATTCCCATCATGGCATTTTACATTGTTGCTGCCGAAGAGCAAGGCGTAAAACCCAGTCAGCTCAGCGGAACAATTCAAAACGATATCCTTAAAGAGTTCATGGTTCGGAATACGTACATCTACCCTCCGAAGCCATCCATGAAAATTGTTGCGGATATATTTCGATATACATCGCAACACATGCCGAAGTTCAATTCAATAAGCATTAGCGGGTATCACATGCACGAGGCGGGTGCTCCTGCGCACCTCGAATTGGCGTATACGCTCGCGGATGGACTTGAATATATTCGCACCGGAATAAATGCAAGAATCAATATCGATGACTTTGCTCCGCGTTTGTCTTTCTTCTGGGGCATCGGAATGAACTTCTTTATGGAAGTTGCAAAGATGCGTGCAGCCCGAGTGTTGTGGGCAAAAATTGTAAAGGATTTTAACCCGAAGAAAGAAAAGTCGATGGCGCTGCGAACGCATTGTCAGACTTCAGGATGGAGTCTAACGGAACAGGATCCGTACAACAACGTGGCGCGAACATGTGTGGAGGCAATGGCCGCAGTAGTCGGTGGAACACAATCGCTGCATACCAACTCACTCGATGAGGCGATTGCCTTGCCAACAGACTTTTCGGCACGCATCGCACGTAACACGCAGTTATACATTGAGAAGAAGACAGGAATAACAAAAGTCATTGATCCGCTCGGTGGTTCGTACTACGTTGAAGCCTTAACATCCGAGCTTGTATCCAAAGCGTGGGAACTCATTGAAGAGGTCGAGAAACTTGGCGGGATGACGAAAGCCATTGAAAGTGGAATTCCTAAAATGCGCATAGAGCAGGCTGCGGCTGCAAAACAAGCGCGAATCGATTCAGGCAGGGATACAATTGTAGGTGTGAATAAATATCGCACCGATGACAAACCAGACTTCGAAATTCTGGAAGTTGACAATACGCAGGTTCGCAAAGAACAAGTTGAACGCCTGCAGCAATTAAAGGCAACGCGTAATTCTGAAAACGTTCGGCAGGCACTCGATGCGCTGGCAAAGGCTGCATCAACCGGAGATGGAAATTTGCTTGAGCTGGCCATTGTCGCAGCACGTCACCGCGCAACACTTGGCGAGATTTCTTCGGCCCTGGAGTCTGCGTTTGGAAGATACAAAGCAAGTGTCAAATCGATTTCTGGAGTTTATTCAGGAGAAATGAAAAACGAAAGTGCATTCGATGAAGTCCGCAAGCTGTCTGACCAGTTTGCAGCGCTTGACGGTCGCAGGCCACGCATCCTGGTAGCCAAGATGGGTCAGGATGGTCATGACCGCGGGGCAAAAGTGATCGCTACAAGTTTCGCTGACCTTGGTTTCGATGTCGATATCGGGCCGCTCTTCCAGACTCCCGAAGAAGTCGCCATGCAGGCGGCAGAAAATGATGTTCACATTGTAGGTGCATCGAGCCTGGCGGGAGGTCATAAAACCTTAATTCCCGAACTTGTGCAGGCGTTGAAGAAAATCGGACGAAGCGATATCATGATCGTTGCGGGAGGTGTCATTCCGCAACAGGATTACGATTTCCTGTATAAGAATGGAGCATCCTTCATCTTCGGCCCCGGCACGGTCATCACCGATGCTGCAAAAGAAATCCTGAACAAAATGATCAAAGAATAGTTTTAGTATTTTTGTGGATGATTTCT
>DASWTM010000096.1:0-14861 GCA_036402115.1 Chryseosolibacter sp. | reverse complement strand
GTTTCCGCACAAAATCAGCTACCTCGGACGTCTGCAGGAAGGGGTTGATCTCACTGGCTACATAAAGAATACGGATTTTCGACATATTTTTGAATTTTAAAGTAGAACGGAAATTAGAGCCACAAAAGTACAAATAATTAGCCCCCTTTTCAACATATTTTGACTTTTCCCTATATCTTTGCGACCCTTTGCCAAACGGCCAAAAATGGAGATTTTCAAGGAAATTAGCCCTTTAAAAGCCTTTTTAAAGGAGATCAGAAAGGCCGGTAAAACAATCGGATTAGTACCTACCATGGGGGCGCTACACAAGGGGCATTTGTCGCTCATTGGCGCTTCGAAAGGCGCGAATGATGTCACTGTTAGTACTGTGTTTGTCAATCCAACACAGTTCAATAATCCCAATGATCTCTTAAAATATCCTCGCACCCTGGATAAAGACACGGAATTACTTAAAGAAGTTCGTTGTGACGTTTTATTCGCGCCTGAAACGAAAGAATTGTACCCGATAGAATCAACATTAAAATTGGATTTTGGCCCGTTAGACAGAGTAATGGAGGGCGAATTCAGGCCTGGGCATTTTAGTGGGGTGGGCCTGGTGGTCTCCAAGCTCTTTAACATTGTGCAGCCTGACAACGCATATTTTGGTCAAAAAGACTGGCAGCAATTTGCAGTGATCTCTAAACTCGTTCAAGAGTTAAATTTCCCGGTTACGCTTCACAGTGTTGCCACGTTGCGGGAATCGGATGGCCTTGCGCTCTCGTCACGGAATTTGCGGTTAAGCGAAAATCAACGGAAGGTAGCGACTGTATTTTACCGCGCGCTGCAACTCGCACAAAAAGAGTTACAAAACGGAACCGCCCTGAACATAGTACGAAAGAAGGTTAAGGAAGTGGTGGAGCATGAAGAAGGGGTGAAACTGGAATATTTTGAAATAGCCGACAGCAAAAACTTAAATGTTTTGGAAAACGTTGATAAGGCGAACCAGCCGATTCTGTGTATTGCAGGGCTTGTTGGCGAGGTGAGACTGATTGATAATTTATTTTTGTTCTCCAACAGTTGATTAACGGAGAGTGGTGTCCTGGCTTTCCAATGACCAGTGACGAGTAACTAATGACTTATTTATGCGAATTGAAGTTCTAAAGTCGAAGATACATCGTGCAAAAATCACCCAGGCAGAGTTGCATTACGTTGGAAGTATTGCGATTGATGAGGATTTGATGGACGCAGCAAACCTTATTGAAGGTGAAAAAGTAACGGTTGTTAACATCAACAACGGTGAACGCCTGGAAACCTATGTCATTAAAGGACAACGAGGTTCAGGAACGATTACCCTCAACGGGCCCGCTGCGCGTAAGGCACAGGTAGGTGATATTGTCATCATTATTTCTTACGCTTCGATGAAGTTTGAAAAGGCCAAGAAATTCAAACCTACTATCATTTTTCCGACACCCGATAACAAATTATCTTAACTTCGGCTCACTTTTTTTCTAATCCCTGAGCGTGTCGCCAAAATTTAAAACTGCTCTACAGTACATCATCATTTTCACCGCTACTGTGGTGCTTATCTGGTTTTCCCTCAGAGGGCTAACCGTTGCCGAAGGTGAAGACAAATGGGGATTTCTGCTCCACACATGGGAACGGGCTAACAAGGGATGGCTGTTGACCATGGCTGGAATTGCAGTACTCAGCCACGTGATCCGCGCTGAACGATGGAGAATGCTTCTTGCACCTGCAGGCCACCACACAAAACTCAGTTATAGCTTTCTTTCGCTCATGGTTGGCTATCTGGTGAATCTTGTTATCCCGCGCGGAGGCGAAGTTTCGCGATGTTACAACCTTTATAAACTCGATAAGACACCCGTTGAAATGTCTTTCGGTACAGTGGTGGTTGAGCGCATTATCGACTTGATCTGCTTAGTCATTCTCATTGGTGTTTCCTTTTTTGTCGAATACGAAAGGCTTTTCTCTTTCATTGAGACATTGCCCATTGGCACGGATCAATCTTCAAAGTTCAGAACGCTTGCCATTATCGGTGTTGTGTTTGCTGCATTGATGATCGCGTTGTTCTTTGTCCTGAAACGTAATAAGAAAATCAGTGCGTTCGTTAAGAAAACGTGGATGGGATTCAAGGGTGGCCTGCTCTCCGTTTTCAAACTAGAAAAGAAAGGCTTATTTATTTTCTATTCGATCACGATTTGGGCATTGTACTTTTTGATGAGCTACACCGTAATCCTCGCATTTCCGCAAACGCAACACCTGGGTATAGGTGCAGTGTTAAGCTTGTTTGCTATCGGATCGATTGCCATGGCAGTTCCGCTCCCCGGTGGCACCGGATCGTACCACGTTCTTGTGCCGCAAGGACTAGTTTTCCTTTATAACATCTCGCAACCTGATGCCATTGCTTTCACTTTCATTTTTCACGGCTGGCAGACAGCCATCATGATCGTAGGTGGGGCGATTTCCCTCATTGTCACATCGGTGTTGGTAAAGAAAAACAGCTCTTCCCTTAAACCAAATCCGACTCCACAACGTCTTTAATAAAGGTCAGGGCGAACAAACCGTTACTCTTGATGCCTTTTTGTCAGGGAATTGGTTTGGCTTGAACCTTGTTATTATTGTAATTTGAAAATAAATAAATTTATACTATGGGTTTTGGTGCTTTAATTATTGGTCTTGTTTTCATGGCGATTGGCTGGATAGTAAGCTCGCGCCTGAAAAGCAAATTCCGCGAATATTCACAGATTCATTTAACACGTGACCTCACCGGTGCCGAAATAGCTCGACTGATGCTCGCAGACAACGGCATCAGCGATGTTCAAGTCATAAGTGTTGAAGGTCAGCTGACTGACCACTATAATCCGGCAAACAAAACAGTCAACCTCAGTCAGGAAGTATATCATGGTCGTAATGCAGCAGCTGCAGCTGTGGCTGCCCACGAATGTGGTCACGCAGTGCAGCACGCAAGAGCATATTCGATGCTTGAGTTCCGCTCAGCCATGGTGCCGATCCAGAATGTGAGTGCGCAGGTTATTAATTTCCTGTTCATGATCATGATGTTCGGGTCGTTCTTTGCGCAGGGCATCCTGCCTTGGAACACAGCCTTGTTGATCATTATCGCGTGTTATGGCGTCTTTACGTTGTTTGCTTTTGTCACGCTTCCGGTTGAATTCGATGCCAGCAAACGCGCGTTGGCGTGGATCGAAGCCAGAGGAATTGTGACTCGCCAGGAACACGACATGGCGAAAGATGCATTGAAATGGGCTGCGATGACTTACGTTGTTGCTGCGATCGGTGCGCTTACCACCTTGTTCTATTACGTGATGATGTTCCTGGGAAGCAGGGAAGAATAAAATTCCGAAGACACTGCAATCGTTTTAAAAGAGACATTATTTTTGCAAGCCTGCCTGCCGGGGGCTAGCAATGCTGAAGACCGGCAGGCAGGCCTGAGACCTTTCTCAGGCTTTTTTATTGTTCACTGAAGAAATCGTACAAATCATGAATTTTCAACTGACCGAAGAACAACTTGCCGTTCAACAAGCTGCGAGAGATTTTGCGCGTACTGAACTTCTGCCGGGCGTCATCGAACGCGATACGCACCAGAAATTCCCTGCCGAGCAAATCAAGAAAATGGGTGAGCTGGGGTTCATGGGCATGATGACTGATCCAAGATATAATGGTGGGGGGATGGATTCCGTTTCCTACGTTCTGGCGATGGAAGAAATTTCGAAGATCGATGCGTCTGCTTCGGTTTGTATGTCGGTGAACAATTCACTCGTCTGCTGGGGACTTGAACGCTACGGTACCGAGGAACAAAAACAAAAATACCTCAGCAAACTCACCACCGGGGAAAAAATTGGTGCGTTCTGCTTGTCAGAACCAGAAGCAGGCTCAGATGCAACCAGTCAGCGCACAACCGCTGAAGACAAGGGCGATTACTATTTGCTGAACGGAACGAAGAACTGGATTACCAATGGCAACAGTGCAAGCATTTACATTGTGATTGCGCAAACTGATCCGGAGAAACGGCACAAAGGAATCAATGCCTTGATTGTTGAAAAAGGGATGCCGGGGTTTGTTGTTGGAAAGAAAGAAGACAAGATGGGAATCCGCGGCTCCGACACCCACTCCCTGATGTTCACCGATGTTAAAGTTCCAAAAGCAAATCGCATCGGTGAAGAAGGGTTCGGTTTCACGTTCGCGATGAATACATTGAATGGTGGACGCATAGGAATTGCAGCGCAGGCACTTGGTATCGCCAGTGGGGCTTATGAACTTGCGCTTCAGTACGCGAAGGAGAGAAAAGCATTTAATAAAAAGTTGGCAGAACATCAGGCGATCCAATTCAAGCTTGCAGAAATGGCGACCAAGATCGATGCCGCACGACTTCTCGTTCATCAGGCTGCATACCTCAAGGATGCGAAAAAAGATTTTGTAAAGGCT
The DNA here is from genome assembly GCA_036402115.1 of Chryseosolibacter sp. GTDB lineage: Bacteria > Bacteroidota > Bacteroidia > Cytophagales > Cyclobacteriaceae > Chryseosolibacter. Next base: position 10,421 of record DASWTM010000096.1, on the reverse strand, counting down.
GCAGCCATGGCGAAATTGTTTGCTTCACAAATCGCCCAGGAAGTGACCACAGAAGCTGTACAGATTCACGGTGGGTATGGCTATGTAAAAGAGTACCACGTTGAACGCCTCATGCGCGATGCGAAGATCACACAGATTTATGAGGGGACGACTGAGATTCAGAAGATGGTCATTTCGCGTGAGTTACTGCGATAACGAGTCTTTACCGCAAAGCCGCTAAGGCGCGATGGGAATGCGTAGGATATCGATTGATGCTTAGACTTGGTGGTTGCGTATTTTAATTCAGAAGCTTAAAACATTATGCTGTCCATTGAGCGGCAAAAGCGAAGCCGGTACCACCTACCATCGGCATACGAGCACCTAGACACCTGAGCAATCTCACCTTTGGTTCCACTCATAAACCTTGTCTGCAATTTCTATCAGCAGGTCCGGTTCTTTCTCAAGAGCATTGCCAATCACAATCATGTCCGCACCGGCTTCAAGAGCGCGTAGTGCTTTTTCAGGAGTGTTGATTCCTCCACCGATGATCAATGGCACATCGATTACTTTTCGAACTGCGGCAATCATTTTAGCACTGATCTCGCGTTCGGCTCCGCTTCCTGCATCCATGTAGATCGCCTGAAGTCCGAGCATCTCACCTGCCATCGCAGTACATGCGGCAAGGGTATATTTATCTTCCGGAATAGGGATGGTGTTGCTGATGTAGGCCACCGAAGTTGTTTTGCCAGAGTTGACGAGCATGTACCCGGTCGGAATCACTTCGAGTTTCGTGTTTTTCAACACCGGTGCTGCAATGACGTGCTGACCGATAAGAAGTTCAGGATTTCTCCCGGAGATTAACGATAAAAATAAAATGGCATCGGCAGCCGGATCAATTTGCATTGAATTTCCTGGGAACAAGACTACCGGAATATTGACCGTGTCTTTTATTGTCCGAACAACCTGGGAAAGATTCGCTGTGGTGATCAGGCTTCCGCCAACAAAGAAATAGTCAACACAATTCTCGTTGGCGAGATTGATAAGGTGAAGAAGCTTTGTAGGCTCTTCAATTTTATCAGGATCGATCAGTACCGCAATGGATTTTTTTCCTTGCGTGCGTCTCTCCTTAAAGGTTTTTAGCAGGGTCATTCGTTGATTGTTTCTTCGCAGCCTGCGACTCTAAAAACTCCATGAGTTTATCCTTCGCAAGTGACAACATGAACGCAGTTGCCTGTGCCGCGAGAGCGGTACCAATTTGTGCCATCATCCCTGGTGGCTCTGGCTCCGTCATGGCAGCGGCCTGATCCTGAGCGCTACTTCCATGTACGAGACGGATTTCGGCAGTTTTTGATTTCTTCTTCTTCTTGCCCGAGAAACTGCTGACTACGAAATAAGTTACCGCTAACGCGCCTCCAATAATGAGCGCATTCGTTAACATCTTTTCTGTTTTTTCAGAAATCAGTCGTGCATCCTCTTCCAGCTGAGCCCGGTGCTTGGCTGAACGTTGTAATAGTTGACCTTTGATTGGATCGTCAGTTTCGAGCAGTTCCATACCTAGACATTTTTCTTTTTTAACTTCAATGCAATTTTTTGTTCGATCGACTTCAGCAATTTCTCACGATTAAGAAGAACTACGACTCCAATAATCAGATAGAATCCTGCAACAATCGAAAAGCCCGCAAAATTTCCAAGATGTTCTCCTATCGTTAGCGCAATAGCAACGCTAAAAAACACCAGCACAAGGGTGAAAAGAAACAGCACCGTGCCATAGACAATGGCGTTTGAAGCCTGTTTTGAAATTTCCTCTTTCGCCTCAAGTTTTAACAGCTCCACCCGGGTTTCAACGTATCCCGTCAGGTTGCTGATCAGGCTGTCAACCTTAAAAAACTTGGCTAAAGAATCGCGGATCATAAATCACTCCTTATGCAATATAGACAGAAGATTTTAACTCAGAAAAATCAACGGATTTCCAATTAAGCGACAGAAAAATATCATTCCTGATAGAGGTAAATCAGCGAAAATGGAATAATAAAAAATGTAAGCAGGATAAACACGAAGCCTGCAATCCTGTAGCGCAGTGTAAGCTTGCCCAGCGCGGTGGCAAGGCGGATGGGAAGTTCTTTCAGGGCGGGAATGGGGAAGAACAAAAGCACCCCGGTGAAATTGAACAGGAAATGCACGATTGCGATGTTAATGGCGCTGTTGTTGGAATTCAGCATCGCTGCGATGAACGCGGTGATTGTTGTACCCATGTTTGCGCCCATGATGAAGGGGGCCGCCATCCTCATCTTAACAATCTTTTTTGCAACAATGGGTACAACAATAGAAGTGGTGATGGTGCTTGAGCGAATTGCAGCTGTTGTTATAACTCCCCAGAAAAACGATTTCAGTTCACCCGCAAAGAAGAACCTGCTGAAGGTCTCAGGTGATTGAGCCTTCAACAGATCTGAAATCAACTTGCGGAAGATAAGAATCGAAATAACGAGCAACACAAATGATAACACTGCCAGCACAATCCCACTTGGAATTTTGGCTGCCAGGAAATCCGTTAAAAAGCTGAAGGGTGTCCAGGTAGTACCCAGTGATGAAGACGCGCGTGCGTCAAAGGTGGGGAACAACATCTGCCCAATCCATTCAGACGTAGTTGACAGTAACCCGTAATTCAATTCCAAAGGAAAAAGTATAAGCGCGGTAAGCACGTTGAAGAAACAATGATACGTGCCTCCGGCAACTGCCCGTTTGAATTCTTTCTTCTTGTTGATGAAGCCCAGCGAAACAATTGTGCTCGTTATTGTTGTACCAATGTTTGCTCCCATAATTACCGGGATTGCACTTTGAAAACTAAGCGCTCCTGATGCAACCAAGGCAACGGTGAGTGCAGTCGTGGTCGAACTACTTTGAATCAAGGCAGTCACCAGTAATCCAACAAACAAAGCCGTGAATGGATTCTCTGTAGCCTCAATCACGGATCTGGCAGTATCACTTCCCAGATGGCGGAGTGAAGACACCATCAGGTCAAGGGAAAACAAGAACAACAAAATGCTGCCGACAATCAGAAGCACAAGCGATAGCGTGCGCTTGCTGTGTGTTCTGCTTTCGGTTGCGTTTTGGTCTACCATTATGCTTGTAGTTCCTGGATGGCCATCCATGCCATCAATCCCGGCCCGATGCTGAGCGCATCTTCGTCAATATCAAAAGTCGGTGTATGAACATAAGAGGTAATTCCCTTTTCCTTATTTGCCGTACCGAGGCGGTAGAAGGATGCCGGAATTACCTGCGAGTAATAAGCAAAGTCTTCAGCCGCGAGAGTTATATCGATATCAACAACGTTGTCTTCTCCAACATAGGCTTCTGCAGCCTTTCTGATTCTGCGTGTGAGTTCGGGATTATTCTGTAAATACGGGTAACCATGAGAGATATCAACTTCGCATTTGCCGCCCATCCCTTCAGCAATGCTTTCCGCCATCTTCTTGATTTTCTGCAATCCGGAAGCGCGCCATTCTTCATTCATCGCGCGGAAAGTTCCTGCAATGTTCACTTCATTGGGGATGATGTTGGTTGCACCTTCTCCAATAATTCTCCCGAAGCTTAACACAGTAGGTTGCTTGGGACTCGCGTTGCGACTAATAATTTGTTGTAACGCAATGATGATGTGGGATGCGATCACAACCGGATCGATTGCAAGTTCAGGTGCGCCACCGTGGCCTCCTTTGCCGATAACTTTCAGGTAGATTTCATCACAGCTTGCCATATACATTCCTTCACGAAATCCAATCTTCCCGACAGGCAATAACGGAAACACATGTTGGCCAATAATGCCCAAAGGCTCTGGATTCTTGAGCGCGCCATCGCGAATCATATACGAAGCGCCACCGGGATTTTTTTCCTCACCGGGTTGGAAGAGCAACCTCACGGTGCCTTCAAAATGCTCACGCATCTCCTGCAAAATTTTTGCAGTACCCAGCAGTGAAGAGGTATGAACATCGTGACCACAGGCGTGCATCACACCTTGCACCTTAGATGCATAAGGGACTTTGTTGGCCTCTTGAATCGGCAAGGCATCCATGTCTGCTCTAAGCGCGATACTTTTCTTACCCGGATTTTTCCCTTGAATCTCCGCGATGAGGCCGGTTGTGGCCACGCCTTCCTTTGGTGTCAGACCAAACGATTTCAGCTGCGTAGCAACGTATTTTACCGTGTTATACTCCTGATAGGAAAGTTCCGGATTGGCATGCAGATGCCTGCGAAAAGCCACTACGTCCCCGCTATACTGTTTCGACAACGACTTTATTTTTTCAAGAAGCTCCATGGTCGTATAAAGCTTTAAAATTAACCAAAGTTTCAGGAATGGCTTCGAAAGGCGTTTTAAGAAATAAAAAAGATTGGACAGCCGGATAGGGGTGGGTGCAATTCCGGTTGTCATACCCCCGAACAGACACTAATCCATTATGAAGACAAGCTTTACAATTATCATCCTCGCTTTGCTTGCGTTTGCGCCTTCACATTCGTTTGCACAGGATTATCAACCCGATGGCTACCGGATCCGCACGCTTTTTAAGACCGGCCACAAGGCGAATGGTGGTTTCGGAGCACTCGAAAACAAGTTTACAAAAATCAACGGGCAATACGCTAACATGGCCGGTATCTATGGCGGGTGGTACATCAATCACCGGTTTCTGCTGGGTGTGGCGGGAGCTGCAGTAACAAATAACATCCCCGTACCAGAAGAATTCAGTACTGTTCCGGGCGTGCCAATCAGCTACGAGTATGGACAGTTTGGTCTGATGACAGAATACACGCTCTGGTCACATCGTGCCATTCACTTTTCGTTTGGGGTGATGAACGGGGCAGGCTTCACGGTTCAATACCAGCGTCATGACTACAACAATGATTGGCACGGGGATAATGACAACGACAACTATCCGAAAGACACCAACTTCTTCTTCGTCAGTGAGCCTGGTGTACGTCTCGAAATGAATATCTTAAAGTGGATGCGATTCACCCCAGGAGTTTCTTACCGGTATGCGTACGGAAGCGATGCGGAAGGTTTGTCGGATGATGATATCAATGGGATTTCGTACAACTTGACGTTGAAATTCGGGAAATTTTAAAGGCAGAAATCCACACCGCGGAGGACGCGGAGAAGCACGGACCAACCGCGGAGAGTTTTAAAAAAATAAAAAAAGGCAGCTATCCGGCTACCCTTTTACATTACAATAATTTCTCCGTGCCCGCTCCGCGCTTCTCCGCGCTCTCTGTGGTGTGGATTTGGTATTTGGTATTTTATCGGATTGGTATCCTCTCCGGGATAAGGATCGCATTTGGGAATAACTTCTTCACCATCAAATAATCCTTCTGCGCCTCAAAGCGGTTGATATATTTTCCTGCCCGAACGCGGAAGTTTGGCTGACTGAACTGAATGTCCGCATCAAGCTCGGGCATCGCCTGCGCAACTTGCTTTTTCACATTCAGTGCTTCGTCTTGCTGTTTACCAGAATAAAGTTGGATTGTAAAGCCATCAACCATGCCGTTGGCTAGGTTGATGCGGTCGATACTATCGAGTACCGCATCGAGCTGAGCATTTACAGTATGACGCGGCTCAAGGTAAACCGTATTGTTTGCGGCATTAGAAGTTCCTTGAACTTGTTTACCCGTATCTGATGGCATGTCAATTTTTGGACGAAGAACCGAAAGGTCCTCTGAGTACTTACCGCTCGATGAACCTCCTCCGGTTGTCGTAACTTTTGATGAACATGCTGCTACCACAACAAGCGTAAAAACAAAGGCAATCAATCGCATCATACTTTTCATACCGAGCTTCATCCGTTCAAAAATTTTATGCCTACTTGATCAAAACACACTTGTTGTTGCGGATGTCATCTTCCACGGTCTTGTACTTAACGTCCTTTAGCACGCGTCCATCAGTGTATTGCACGCTGACCTTGTCGTTTCGATTGGCAACCTTTTCCGATTTCACCGGCATCACCTTCTCCTGAGGGGGGCGATTTGGTTGCTGAGGCACCTGCGGTGTTCCTTGTGACGAACCTCCGCCACCACCACTGAGCAATGATCTGGACTCCTCCTTCTTTTCACTAAGTCTCGTCCTCCGCTGTGTTCTTGCCTCCTGAACCTGATCGGGGGCCTGAACCGGAATGTCTGCTTTCATCAGGAATGAGATCGTATCCTCATTTACTTTCGCGATGAAGCGCTTGAACAATTCAAATCCTTCGAACTTGTAGATCAGAAGTGGATCCTTTTGTTCATACACAGCGTTTTGTACGCTCTGCTTGAGATCATCCATTTCCCGAAGATGCTCTTTCCATTGTTGGTCGATAATGGCAAGTGTGATCATCTTCTCCATTGACTTGATCAACTCGGCATTGTTTGTCTTCACCGTCTTCTCAAGATTCGCAGCCACACCGATGTTTTTCGTTCCATCGGTAAACGGCACAAGAATATTCTCGATCGTTGCACCACGCGTCTTGAAGATGTCAGTGACCACCGGCAGTGCCTTTTGCGCTACCATTTTATTCTTCTGATGATAGTGCTGCAATGCCTTGTTGTAAAGATCATCGGTCAGCTTTTTGGCATCCATTCGATCGAAATCTTCCTTCGAGATTTCATAGTCAAGACCTAGTGTACTCAATGCATTCAAGCGAAGACTTTCGTAGTCGGAAGCATTTTTTGCATTGATCACAATCTCTTCGCTTGTATCGAACAGCATTGTCAAAATGTCGAGCTCGAGACGTTCACCGAACAGCGCGTTTCGTCTACGCTTGTAAATTACTTCACGCTGCGAATTCATCACGTTGTCGTACTCGAGAAGGCGCTTACGGATTCCAAAGTTGTTTTCTTCCACTTTCTTCTGCGCGCGTTCGATAGAGCTTGTCACCATCGAATGCTGAATTACTTCGCCTTCTTTAAGACCCAGTCTGTCCATGATACGAGCAATACGCTCCGGCATGAACAAACGCATCAGGTTATCTTCCAGCGAAACGTAGAACTGCGAAGTTCCCGGGTCTCCCTGACGACCAGAACGTCCGCGCAACTGGCGGTCTACACGTCTTGATTCGTGGCGTTCCGTACCAATGATCGCAAGACCACCCGCAGCTCGTGACTCAGGAGTAAGCTTGATATCGGTACCACGACCTGCCATGTTCGTAGCGATGGTAACTGTTCCAGGCTTACCTGCTTCCGCAACAATTTCTGCTTCACGCTGGTGTTGCTTTGCATTCAATACCTGGTGCTTGATCTTCCGCAACTGAAGAAGACGGCTTACCAACTCGGAGATTTCAACGGAAGTTGTACCGACAAGAACTGGTCTTCCTTCCTGCGTGAGTTTCACAATCTCTTCGATAACCGCATTGAATTTCTCACGAACGGTTTTATACACGAGGTCATCGTAATCTTTTCTAACTGCTGGCTTGTTCGTAGGGATAACAACAACATCAAGTTTGTAGATATCCCACAATTCACCAGCTTCCGTTTCTGCAGTACCGGTCATACCGGCAAGCTTATGATACATGCGGAAGTAGTTCTGAAGTGTGATCGTTGCGTACGTCTGAGTAGCGTCTTCAACTTTTACATTTTCCTTTGCTTCGATCGCCTGGTGCAATCCATCTGAGTAACGTCTTCCGTCCAGCACGCGACCCGTTTGCTCATCAACGATCTTGATCTTTCCGTCAACGATGATGTATTCAGTATCTTTTTCGAAAAGTGTGTATGCCTTCAGAAGCTGGTTTACACTGTGAATACGTTGGGATTTTGTCTGATATTCGCGGATGAGTTCCTCCTTCTTCTGGAACCTTGTCTGATCATCGAGTGATGTATCCTTCTCGAGTTTATTCAGCTCGGTACCGATCTCAGGAAGAATAAAGAAACGTGGATCCTCTCCTTCACCCGTAATCAGGTCAATTCCCTTCTCAGTCAGTTCTACGCTGTTATCTTTTTCATCAATCACAAAATACAAAGGCTTGTCGGCCTCCGGCATATTGCGCTTGTTGTCTTGCAGGTAGAAGTTTTCTGTTTTCTGAAGGACAGCCTTGATACCAGTCTCACTAAGGTATTTGATCAACGGCTTGTGCTTAGGCATCGCGCGATGTGCACGGAAGAGCGGAAGTCCACCGTCTTTATCGTTGCCCGCTGCGATTGCCTTGCGGGCTTCATTCAGATATTCGTTAACAAGTTTCTTTTGGGCTTCAACAAGCTTGAAGATTCTTGGCTTGAGATCGTAGAATTCATGTTCATCACCACGCGGTACAGGGCCGGAGATAATGAGTGGAGTACGCGCTTCATCGATCAACACCGAGTCAACCTCATCGACCATGGCGTAATGATGCGTCCGTTGAACAAGTTCTTCCGGATCGCGGGCCATGTTGTCGCGCAGGTAGTCGAAACCGAATTCGTTGTTTGTTCCGTAGATAATGTCTGCGCGATAAGCGTTTCTGCGCGCCACTGAGTTAGGCTCGTGCTTGTCGATACAGTCAACGGAGATTCCGTGGAATTCGAAGATTGGCGCCATCCACTCGCTATCGCGCGTAGCCAGGTAGTTGTTAACCGTTACGATATGTACGCCACGTCTTGAGAGGGCGTTGAGAAATGCAGGCAGTGTTGCCACGAGGGTTTTACCTTCACCCGTAGCCATCTCCGCAACTTTTCCTTCATGAAGCACGATACCACCGATGAGCTGAACGTCATAGTGAACCATGTCCCACTTGATCATGTTGCCGGCAGCGATCCACTGGTTGAGCCACTGCGCTTTGTCGCCAACGATCTTTACGTTCTGCTTTCGACCGGATAGCTGAATATCGTAATCGCGTGCTGTTACTTCGAGGTATTCGTTTTCTTTGAAACGTCTGGCGGTTTCGCGCACGATGGCGAAAGCTTTCGGAAGAACTTTCAGCAACACCTTTTCGAGTTGCTTGTTGCGATCTTCTTCCAGTTTATCGATCTGTGCGAAAATTGCTTCTTTGTCGTTGATGTCGAGGTCTGGCTGATCTGCGATCTGCTTGTGCAGGGCGGCAAGGCTGTCGTCAATCGACTTCAGATCCTGATTGATGACATCCTGTATCTTCTGTGTTTCGTTTCTGAGTTCATCATTGGAAACCGACTTCAGCTTTTCGCCCTCTTGCTTGGTCTGCTCAACCAAAGGCATAATGCGCTTAATGTCTTTTTCAGATTTTGTTCCAAAGATCTTCGCGATGAATTTGAGCATTCGATATACGTTGATTCGTTTATTCGTTTTTTAGTTGATTCGTTCGATGTTAACAAAGTGATGGGCGTGGCATAGGGGTGCAACGTATCAACCAATCAACGTATCAACTAATCAACTTCCCCGTTTTTTACGGGGCCTCAATTTAGTTTCTTTTTTGAGATTTTTGGATGAACAATTACAGTTCCAAGTCGCCTTCGAACACCAATTTGGCAGGCCCGATGAGATAAATATCTGTAAATGTGCCGTTAAGGCCGGATTTGAATTCGACTGACAGGTCACCACCCAGGGTTTTGACCGAAACGGGTGACGAATAGCCGCTTAACGAGGCTGCCAGAGCCGATGCAACGACCCCGGTTCCGCACGAGAGTGTTTCGTCTTCCACTCCCCGCTCGTACGTCCTGACAAAGATTGACTTATCGTCCAGGCGCTGCACGAAGTTCACGTTGGTGCCTCCTGGCTTGAACTGCTCGCTGTAGCGAATTTTTTTACCCTCATCGAACACAGGATAGGCATCAGCCGACTCAACAAATCTTATGAAATGTGGTGAACCGGTGTTAATGAACTGATCACTGCCAACCTTTTCCGTTTTGTTCACCGTATTCATCTTCAATTTGACAATGCCATTGGGAAGTAATTCTGCCTGATGTTCTCCATCGTAGGCATTGAATGTTGCTTTTCCGTTCACGATCCCCAATGCAGAAGCCATCCGTACCGCAGCACGACTGCCATTTCCGCAAAGGCTTTGGGAGCCATCACTATTATAATAGACCAGGTTAAAGTCCAGCGTGGGATGTTTTTCAATAAGCATCAATCCATCCGCACCGACACCAAACTTCCGGTGACAGATCTTTTCAATCTGCTCCTTGGAAAAGGAATATCCTGCGGTGCGGTTATCGATCACCACGAAGTCATTTCCGGTTGCCTGGTATTTGTAAAAATGGATTTTCATGCCTGAAGGGCTACTTCACTTCCTCATAGTCGATATACTCGCCTGCTGCGTTCTTGGTTTTCTGCTTTTCGCGCGGACGCTGGTTAAAGTTGGCTTGCTGCTGGTTGTTTCTGAACTGCTGGGATGCAGCCCCCGCACGGAAGAACAATGTTCCGATCTTATAAATGACGTACAGAACAAGGCCTATAATAAGAAGAAACTTTAGCATGGCTTGTATTTATGTAATAAACTGAAAAACGAAGATAGAGGTTCGAATTATAATAAACTAGACGGGAAAAG
>DASWTM010000095.1:0-18752 GCA_036402115.1 Chryseosolibacter sp. | reverse complement strand
GACGGGTATTGAGGATTTTGAAAAAGTTGAGATCACTGAAGGTCTAATGGATGGGGACACCGTGGCTGTCACCGGAGCTTATTTATTATATAGTGAAATCATTTTAAAAAAAGGTACAGACCCTATGGCTGGGCATAGCCACAACTGAAAAATTAAGATTTAAGATTTAAGATTTAAGATTTAAGATTTAAGATTTAAGATTTTTCAAGGCAGATGACCTAATGCAGGGCTCTAACCCTGCTTTAGCATTTAGATCCAGAAACGCAACTTGATCGCTGGTCCACACCCAAATCTTAAATCTTAAATCTAAAATTCTTCATGAGTGCGGTGCTTGAAGTTGATGGTCTCACCGTGCTTTAGTATTTCGATTCAGAAACGTAACTTGTATCGCTGGTCCACACCCAAATCTTAAATCTTAAATCTTAAATCTTAAATCTTAAATCTCGATGATTCGCAGACACTTCCTTAAACTCTCCGCCCTCTCTGCAGCAACACTTTCCGCAACAAAAGGCCGTGCGAAGCCGGTAGGTACCAAACCCATCGTATTGTCAACGTGGAATTTCGGTCTCGCAGCAAATGTTGAAGCGTGGAAAGTACTTTCAAATGGCGGGCGGGCGTTGGATGCGGTTGAAGCCGGTGCCAAAGTGCCTGAAGCAGATCCAAATGAAACCAGTGTCGGCTATGGCGGACTTCCCGACCGCGATGGACACGTGACACTCGATGCGTGCATTATGGATGAAAACGGAAATTGTGGTTCAGTTGCTTTCCTTGAACACATTATGCATCCGATTTCCGTTGCCAGAATGGTGATGGAGAAAACCCCGCACGTGATGCTGGTGGGAAATGGTGCCTTAAAATTTGCGCTCGACAACGGATTCAAAAAAACGAAACTGCTCACACCGTCATCTGAGAAAGCATGGAAAGAATGGGCGAAGAAATCGGAATACAAGCCTGTTGTAAATATTGAAAACCACGATACGATCGGAATCATTGCCCTAGATGCGAACGGAAATTTATCGGGAGCATGTACTACAAGTGGAATGGCGTATAAGATGCACGGCAGAGTTGGGGATTCGCCAATCATTGGTGCTGGCCTCTATGTCGACAATGAAATCGGAGCAGCAACTTCCACAGGAGTCGGTGAAGAGGTGATCCGTATTGTTGGATGTCACCTCGTTGTCGAGTTGATGCGCCAGGGACGCACACCGGAGGAGGCGTGTAGAGAAGCCGTTGCGCGAATCCTGAAAAAGAATCCGGAAAAGGCAAAAACGATTCAGGTCGGATTTCTTGCCTTAAATAAAAATGGCGACTATGGAGCGTATTGTCTCCAAAAAGGTTTTACGTTTGCTGTCCATGATCAAAGCGGCAACAAGCTGCACGATTCCAAAAGCAATTTCTAAATGACAGTCGAAATCGTTGTTTACAACATCGAGTCTGCGCTGAAAGCCCAGGAGGGAGGCGCAGACAGAATTGAACTTTGTGAAAATCCTGGCGAAGGAGGGACAACACCTTCGTATGGCACCATCGAACTCGTTAGGCAAAATCTCTCGATCGATGTATTTGTCATGATCCGTCCACGAGGCGGAGATTTTCATTATTCGAATTATGAATTCCACGCCATGAAGCGCGACATTTCGCAATGTCAAAAGCTAAGTGTCGATGGACTCGTATTCGGAATTTTGACCCCCGAAGGGCGAATTGATGTCAAGCGTTGTAAAGAACTAATTGACAAAGCACGACCGTTGAAAGTGACCTGTCATCGCGCATTTGATATGACCCGCGATCCTTTCGAAGCGCTTGAGGATTGTATCGCTGCAGGCTTCGATCGCATTCTCACTGCTGGCCAACAAGCCCAGGCCGTGAAAGGTGCATCGTTGATCGGTGAACTCATTAAAAAAGCAAACGGTCGGATTGCCATCATGCCAGGGTCAGGTGTCAACGAGAACACCGTAGAGGAAATCATTAAAAAATCTGGCGCGAAAGAAATACACTTTTCTGCCACCGCCTTCCGCGAAAGCGCAATGCAATTCCGCAACCCGAATATTGCCGGCATGGGTTCGGATGAAGGCTCGGAATTCAAGCTTAGGACGGTTGATCCCGCGAGAGTAAGGAAAATAAGGGCGTTGGCGGAGGAAAACGCCTAAATCTCCTAACGGGAAGTTTTCGGATTGTTCGTCATTTGCCGATTCGAATATCAGTTTTATATTTGGCCTTTCTAGGGGATTAGCTCAGCTGGCTAGAGCGTCCCGATAGGAATCGGGAAGGTCATCTGGTGAATCTCGCGAGAAAAAAAATAATGGGGGATTAGCTCAGCTGGCTAGAGTGTCCCGATCGGAATCGGGAAAGGTCATCTGGTGAATCTCACGAGAAAAAAATAATGGGGGATTAGCTCAGCTGGCTAGAGCGCGTCCATGGCATGGACGAGGTCATCGGTTCGACTCCGATATTCTCCACAAAGATATGTTGGTGGTCGACAACTGTTTGTTCACCGGGTCCAGACGTCCCACTAGCGATCGGGACGGTCATCGGTTCGACTGCTGACGAAGCGAAGCGCATGTCAGTAGGCTGACCGAAAGCGTCAGCATCCGATATTCTCCACAATCCATAATTGATGCTTAACTATTAATAAGCACAATTATGTCCTTTTACACTTACATTATCTATTCAGAAAAGTGCGACAAATATTATGTCGGCCACACTGATTCAATTTCAAAAAGATTAGAGGAACATAACATCGGCAAAGGTGGTCAGTTCTCAAGCAACTGCAGGCCTTGGAACCTTGTCTATTCCGAGCAATTCAGTTCTAGATCAGATGCAATGAAACGTGAAAGAGAAATCAAGTCGAAGAAGAGCAGGAAATATATTGAGTGGCTGATTCAAAGATCTAGGCGATGACCTTCCCGATCGCTATCGGGACGCTCTAGCCAGCTGAGCTAATCCCCCTTAAAGCCTCAAATATAACCTGGAGGAATGAATCAGCAAATCAATGAGCTAACAATATGGTAATTCGATTTGTTATCCTTTCAACCTTCTCATCCTCATCTTTGAGCAGTTGAATGACTTGCTCTACTGCTCTTTTTCCATCGATGTGTTTGTAGCGAATGGTGAGTGAATCCTTTTCATTCAACCGGAGTAACTCATTTTTGATCCTCGCTTTGTCTTCTTGGAGCACGAACGTCTCCCAGACATTCGGATTATCCAAAAACGCTTGCTTACTGCATCCGAAATAGGAAAGGGCACCTCCGCTCACCGTTGTGCCACGCTCATCATGAAGATCAATTGACCACATCACCCCTGAAACATTCTCCATCCATTCACTGGTAAACTGCTGAATTCGTCTGATCCTGCCTTCATACCTGCTCACCGCATTGCGACTAGCATTGGAGAGAAGTTTATTGACCTCGATTAGTTCATCGTTGTTGGCGTTTATTTCCCTGATCCGCACCTGAAGTTCTTTGTTGAATAACGCCACCTCATAAAGTCTGTCGTTCATTTGCTTATCGTGCATTTTTGCTGCCTCGATCAGCGCCTGCTCGGCTTTTACCTGCCCGCTAATATCATTTGCCATGATTAAGCCTGCGTGATGTTTTTGATACATAATACTGAATGCGGAAATCTCAGTATGAATAATGGTCCCGTTTTTATGAATATGGCGCGACTGGCCAATAAAGCGGTAACCATGTTGCAACTGCTCAATTGCCTTCACCAGCGAATGCATATCTTCCGCTGGGCGGATATCGCACACCTTCATGCATAAAAATTCAGAACGACTATACCCATAAATACCGATCGCTGATTCGTTCACATCCAGAAACTCCATCGTCTGAAGGTTATAAATGAACATCGGCTGCGGATTCTTCTTGAACAGATCAAGTTCGAATACTTCCGGATGAGTCGTCAGATTTTTCCTCTGCATGACATAGAAAAATACTCCCATGGCGATGACAAAAAAGATTCCCTTAAAAACTTCAATGTGAAAAATTGGAAAGTGATCAACGGAAGCATTCTGGCCTAGGAAGAGCGCGAGATCCGAGCCCACAATCCAAAGCACACCCGCACCGATAAATTTTAAGGTGGGCATGATAGTCACATTAAATGCTTCCTTTTTTAGCTGCGAGTGCAACACCGGGGTCATAGCTGGGGGCCGAATACTGTTTAGCTAGCTAAGATACTGCGCACCTCGAAGAAACTAATCCAAAAAAATAGAATTCAGTATTTCTGCGTAGAGGCCCTAGGTAGAAAGATGCAAGTTGACAGTGCCATTACGCAGGTAAATTATTTTAGTTTGCTGATCTCAGTGTAAAGTTGACGGAAACAATTCCAGGGTGATTGTGGCTCGTTCGCGTCTTTTGACCTTCCATAAAATCCGTCAATGAAACTTTTGGTATCCGACCAAACCGTCTGCATCATTCCATGATATCTCGTCTTCATTTGAGGCGTGGCAGTCTGACGGAAGTCTACCATATCGTGAAGTTGTGCTACCGCGACCGGAGGATTTCTCCACGGGCAGGTGATGACATGAAAGCCTTTAGCAGCGAACAACACAGCCGTCTTATCGGGGCGCTCATAATGCCAATCGCAGATCACCACATCCTTCGAAACTAAATCGATCGAACGGTGCGTGTTATTCATACTCGCTTCCCACATCCCCAATCCTGTTGACCTTCCATCAAGCATACGATCTCCCCAAATCCAAAGCGCTCTATTTTTATCACGCAAGTGATTTGCGACTCGGTTAACTTCTTCTGCAAAAAGCTCGGCCTTGTCGCGCCCGCTGCAACGAGGGCATTTGTCATCTCCGATATAGAACACTTCGTCCATTCCGGCATGAAAGGCTTTCGCTTCAAACGCGTCACAAATTTCGTCCACTAACGCGAAGACGATTTTATGCACTTCGGGATGATTAGGGCAGTAGCTTTTACAATACAAGCCGTCAGCGTTGGGCCACTCATACTTGGCTGGCATCTTCACATGAGGTGTTTCATCAAACTGCGGATATTTTTTAAGCAGATTTGTTGTCTTGGAAGCCCACGATTGATGTCCAAGCAAGTTGATTTGTGGAATAACGTTAATGTTGTATTTCTTACATAATGACACCAGCTTTCTCACATCAGCTTTCGATAAGGCAACGCTGTCGCGGAGTTCCGGGTGCGATTGAAATTGATAGTTGTAATCAACTCTCAACACCAATGTGTTGACATTGCGAGGCGCAAGCTCCTTTTCAATGAATTGTAAGAATGGGTTTAGCTCGGATGGCGTTGGCGCTGCAATGCAAAATCCGCGGATAGGCATGATACTATCAAGTGGCGCTTGTGCGTACGTCAACTTAGCTGATAGAAGGAGAAGAAATAGAAATATGTTTCGATGGTTCATGGTTCCAAAATAGGCAGAACCACCAAAAAGAAAAATGCTTCTCCGATGTGTGTTGTGGCACACACAGGAAAAGCACCCAAGTGATTCAGTAACAGTTAAAGTTTTTCTAACTCGTTACGAATTTCATCTTTGGTCTTGCCGAGGCGTTGCTGCAAACGGCCATACAATTCGTCTTCTTTTCCTTCTGCAAAAGTTAAATCGTCATCGGTGAGTTGACCATACTTTTGCTTGAGCTTACCCTTCATCTCATTCCAGGCGCCTTTAATTTTTAAGTCTGTCATTGTCGTAAATTTTAGTTGTACATAGCCTGTTTAGGCCATCAAAGAAGATGTAAAAAAGTAGTGCCACGCGTCTTTTTAAGCAGCATTAATACGAACTCAAACCATATTCCATTGGCAGCTGTATTTGCTTTTGAAGATACCGATCGGTATCTTTGTATTCGATGCGCAATCCAGATCAGACGAAAGAGACAATCTTAAAGAAATCAGGGATCCTGTTCAATACACAGGGCTACAAGGCTACGTCCATCAGCGACATCACTACTGCAACCGGACTGACAAAGGGGGCAATTTACCGCCACTTTAAGAACAAACAGAATCTTGAAAAGGAGACGTTGTTTCATCTTTCGCTGATCATGTTCTCGAGGCTCCGCGTAAGAATTAAGGAAGCTAAAACCGCTGGAGATAAACTACGCGCCATATTCCGCTATTTCGATACGTATATCACGAAACCGGAAGTAAAAGGCGGATGTCCATTGCTTAACGCTGCGATCGAAGCAGATGATGCTCATCCTGTGTTGCGCAAGGAAGCCTTGAAGGTGCTCGACATTCTTCGAGACTCTGTCACAACAATCGTTGAGAAAGGAATCAAGTACAACCAGCTGAAAAAAGACGTAGACATCGAAGAGTTTGCCGCATTGGTCATCGCTTCGCTGGAAGGCGCGATTATGATGAGTAAACTTCGCGGGAACAATGATGATATCCGAAGAATTATCAGGTTCCTTGAAAAACAGTTAGAAGAAATCGAATTGTAATTTTTTTTGAACCCGAAGATACCGATCGGTACCTAATAAAAAAAACGCTTATGAAAAATCTGATCATTCGACTTTACGGTGTGTACATGAACCTCCTGGCGGTCGTGGCACCTTCAAAAGCTGCGGAAAAAGGTTTTCTGTTATTCTGTAAACCATTCCGTGTGGGGATCACGCCAAAGCAAAAACAATTCTTCAACTCTGCTGAAAAGTTCACCATAAAGCATGAAGGCGAAATCATTCAGGGCTATCGCTGGGGGAAAGGTGAGCAGAAAATTCTTTTCCTGCACGGCTGGCAAAGTCACACGTATAGATGGAAAGCCTATATTGAAGCATTACAAAACGAAGGTGATTACACCATCTTCGCACTGGACGCACCAGGTCATGGTTTATCGTCTGGCAATTTTTTATCCGTTCCGCTATATAGTTCACTCATAGAAAACTTCATCCGTGAAAACGGGCCCATTCATACGGTTGTTGGCCACTCGCTTGGAGGGTTTTCGCTCCTTCACACATTTCATAAATATCCGCTACTCCAGGTGAACCAATTGATCCTCCTTGCGCCTCCGGGGGAGGCAAGCGATTTCATCTCAGTCTTCCGAAAGAGCCTGAGGCTGAATGACCGAACAATGGATCTTATTCTCGATCATTTTGCCAGCCGCTATGATGTAACACCGGATTATTTCTCGACCTCACGATTTATCAAAAGTGTAAACGTTCGTGGCTTGATTATCCATGACGAAGAGGATGCAGAGGCTCCTTATCGTTATTCCGTTCCGTTACATAAATCATGGGAACGTTCGCGACTCGTTACAACAAAGGGATTCGGTCATAATCTCAGATCAGCTTCCGTAGTGAAAGATGTTATTGATTTTATAAACGAATCCCGTCAAGAGGCAACTAGCGTGCAACCGCTTTTTTCACAGCAGGAAAAATAGTGAAATGAAGCAGTTCCGTATGACGGATCACACTGATATCGATAGCCCCGATGATGTCTTTGCGCGTGAGCTCTTTGAAGAGTTCATGCAGCGAATTCACCGTCTTTCCGTTAAATGAAATGACAATATCACCTTCCTGTAGCTGCGACAATGAGGCCGGGGAATCTTTTTCGATGCTTACTACAAACAATCCTTTTTGATTGGGTAGGTGGTAGTGCCTAAGGATTTTCTGGGTGATCGGAACTTCCTGCATGGCCACTCCGAGATAGCCTTTGAAGACCCTTCCGTCACGAATGAGTTGGGTAGCGATTTCTTTCGCAGTGTTAATATCAACCGAGAAACTTAGACCTTGTGCTCCATTGATGATTGCCGTGTTTACCCCAACAACCTCACCATCGGTGTTGATCATCGGTCCTCCCGAGTTGCCGGGGTTTAATGCAGCGTCCGATTGTATCACATTATCAACGAGATTACCGGATTGGGTCCTAAGTGATCTGCCAAGCGCACTGACTACTCCTGCGGTAACGGTGTGCTGATAGCCCAGCGGATTCCCAATCGCGATTACAAATTGGCCAATCTGCAGCTGAGAGGCGTCACCGAGTTTTGCAACGGAGTAGCCATCCGCATATATTTTCAGAATGGCGAGATCTGTATCTGGATCCTCTCCGATGAGCGTGGCTTCAATCTCGTTTTCGTTAAGAAGGCTAACCATGATCCGCTCAGCGCCATGAACCACGTGGCTGTTCGTGAAGATTAATCCATCTGACGAAAAAATAAAACCCGAACCTGATCCTGCAGGCCGTAGCTTGCCTTTTGCTGTTTTGTAAACATCTATCTTGACAACCGCGTTTTTGATCTTGTCCACGGCTTCAATAATCATTTTCGAAAATGCATCCATAGAAATTTATTTTGGCTGGATGCTCAAAAAGTCATCCACCCTTAAAAACACGACTATTTCTCTGTTTTGTGCAGTCAAAATGGCTTGAAAGTCAAAACAATATTTTTGGAGGTCTAACGTCATTCACGTTTTAAAGATTGTACACCATGCATTTTGGCAGTATGGGGAAGGCTTTCTGACAGCCGGCCGGCTCGGCACGCGTTTTAGTAATTGTATATTTGTATGGTGAAATTCTGTTTGCCTGTACTACTTGTATTGACCGTTGTGGTTAGTTGTACGACTACTACTAAGCCACCAGTTGCCAGTGAGTCGATACGCCCCTCATCTCTGCCCCTTGAGTTAACCAGTGAGGATCTCGTTCCCTTACCGCTCAGCGCCCGGGCTACCGTGGAGGCATTCTACAAGCTGAATGAAATGAACATGATCTGGGTGGATTCTTTTTCAATTCAAGCCGATGGCGATAGTCTTATCCAATTTATTTCAAGAGCCGAATCGCTCGGTCTTATTCCGGACGACTATCACATTGGGAAAATCAAGACGCTGCTGCAAGAGAAGTTCGATCATGAGCATGCCGTACAGCTCGATGTGTTGTTGACGGATTCCTTCGTTCAGTTGTGGTATCATTTAAAAAACGGGAGAGTCGACCGCAAGACCTTTTCACGGACTAAAATTGATTCGCTGATCCTCGGGGATGCAATGGACGCATTGAAGTATTCGCTTGCCAATCACAATGTGCTTTCTGTCCTGCGTGACCGCGAGCCGAAACACCCTGCATATCCCGTCATAAAAACGGTTCTGGAGAAATACCTGAGTAAGAATCTGCAGGACACTATCATTGTCAGACGAAGAGATCAACTGATTGCAAATCTCGAAAGACTTCGGTGGCAGAGCAAAACGCCTGAACGTTACATCTCCGTGAATGTGCCGTCATACATGCTGAAAGTGATCGAGAAAGATTCTGTTGTATTGGAGTCTCGAGTCATCATCGGCAAACCAGAGACGCCAACACCGAACATTAGGAGTGTCGTCAATTCATTTATCATCTATCCCTACTGGCACGTTCCACGAAGCATTTTGAAAGAGATATTGCCGTCCGTTCAGGCGGACACGAGTTATCTGCGAAAGCACAATTATCAGGTCATTGATTCGAAAGGCAAGGTCATTAAAAATTCGATGATCGATTTTAAGAAATATACCGCAGAAGATTTTCCCTACGTATTGCGTCAGCGCGAAGGTTCTGAAAACACGATGGGCGTGATCAAGTTCGTTTTCCCAAACAACTACGGTGTCTATCTTCATGACACGAATGCGCGCAGACTCTTTTCAAAATCAGATCGCGCATTAAGTCATGGCTGTATTCGCGTTCAGAAGGCCGTAGATCTAGCGAAATATCTTGCCAAGGATGATGATACGTACGTGGATGCTGCTGATCTGGAACAATACCTTGTGGTCCAGGCAAGGATGGAAGTAAAAATTGTTAAGCCAATTCCGGTTCATTTAGATTACTTCACCGTCCAACCACAAGGAGACTCCGTTGTCTTTTACAAAGACTTTTACAAAAAGGATAGAGCGATGGTGGACTCATTAAACGGTGTTAAACCTCCTCATCCAATACAATTAGCCAATGCGAAGCTCAATTAGCCAATGTGCCAATTGGTAGAGACTTGTCTACTCGTATTCGTAGCTAATCACATGCTATAGGAATACAGAGTTTAGTAACTCAATGACTGCGCCACACGATTGGCCACATTGGCACATTAAATAATTGGCACATTGACTAATTAATTTCACTTAACCCTTTTCGCCCCATACTTATCCCTGATAAATGCCTGGAAGTACTTGCCGATTGAGAACGTGAGCATTTCTTTATATACGTTATGCGGTACATTGTTGAATTGCCAGATCTCGCCCGAGGTAAATTCGATTTCCAGAATAGATTGAAATGGGTCGTGCCCGATGGATTTTGCCATTGAGGATTGCACGGAAATACGGTCCATCACCAAAAATGTGAAAAAAATTAAATCAATTTGCTATACTTGCCTTCCCAACAGATAATGTTGGAGATAACTTCGAGGTGTAGCGCAGCCCGGTTAGCGCACCACGTTAGGGACGTGGGGGTCGGATGTTCGAATCATCTCACCTCGACTTGTTAGATCCGCCAGCCTGTGCTACAAAAGGCTGTCGGGCCAAACTAACCTGTACCTAAATAAAAAAAGATGCCTCGTTCAATTGTATACGCTCTCATAGCGTTCGTGTTATTTTCCTGCACCGAAGAAGATCCCATTAAAGTAAGCCTAGTCAATTTAGTTGATGAGGCCCCTGGCGGCAATTGCGAAGCAGGAGGGCTGAAAATTGAGACCGGGTTCGATAACAACAATGACCAGATTCTTTCAACCGATGAAGTGCTTCAAACCAAGTATGTCTGCTCGGCCGAAACCGATAAACAACTTCGGCTCGAGATTGGAGCGCCCAATTTCGGAACGAATGAAACAAATTTTGTCTTGTCGCAATTCGAAACCTACCATCTTATCAAGTTTAATAAACTGCACTACAGCAATGTAGAGTCTATTATCTTCACCCCATCGATGTACGCGTCTAAAAATTCTATGTTCCCCTCTGAAACTACTACGTGTGTAGTGGAGTTATATAATGTGACGGACGGTGTTTCGATTGCAAACAGCCAACTGAGCAGTGATGTAGATCAATGGATCTTTAAGGAATCAGGAAATCTGTATGATGCATTGCCGGCTAAGGAAGTCACACTCGGTATCAGAGTTCGGACGACAAATCCCAATTTGTACGCTTCAACAGGAATACGCTCTTATTTATTTATTAATAAGAATTAGAGAGGTTCGGCCTACTTCTTCTTATCCTTCTTCAACCCATTGAAAAATTTCACCCAGTTGAACGGGTTCAGGAATGGATTCGTCACTGGCTGGAAGCGATCGTTCTGCGTGGATGCCCATTGATTTAGCGCGTATCGCTGATTCATTGTGCCATCCATCGGTGTGGTTTTGAGCATCAGCGCGAGTAGCTCGGCATTCATATTCTTGTCATCGATCGGTTTGTCGGTCGGAAGGTTGAGAGCCAGGACTGCTTCCTTAAAAACTTCCTCTGTTGGGTATGGAACGATCACAATTTCTTTCAGGTATGTCACGTCTTCCACCATGGGAACGATGATCGTGACAAACTCTTTGTCCGAAGGCTCGACTATATAATGGCGCCTCTTATATCCCACGGAACTAATAACAAGACTGTCACCCGGCAGGACCACGAGGGAAAAAAATCCGACCGCATTCGTAGTGACACCCCGTCCCGCTTTAGGAATATAAACGTGTACACCAGGCAGCGGACCGGCAACAGTATCCATCACAATACCCGATAACTGAATCGCTCTTTTTTGTTGTTGAGCCTCAGCAGTAGGTGTAAGTCCTGCCCAGCAAATGAGCGCCAGAAGGGTGATTACCAGGTATTTAAATTTCGTTTCGTTCACGTTGCCAACATTTAAATGCTAAATATAAATATACGACCAATGCCAGCCTAATTCATAACTTTGGCCATTAATTAACAAGATGCCAGATGCGTCTTAAAAGTTTCAATTTAACGTTAGGATCGCAGATTTTTAAGGCGTGTGCAGACGAGTCCCGGCTACGCATTCTTCACCTCATTTTTATAAACGGTGAAATGTGTATTTCCGACCTGGAAAAAATCCTGGATTTTACACAGGCTAAAACCTCCCGCCATCTGATCTATCTGAAGAACTCGGGTATCCTCTCATACCGCAGGTATAACCACTGGGTATTTTATCAGATAAAAGATGAAGTTTTTGAAATTCTTAAGCAGATTTTTCAGTTTTTAAGGAAAGACCAACAATTGCAAAAAGATCAGCAGGTCTATCAAACCCTATACACCAATCGGGAGTTAGCAGTAAACAAGCGGGAAATTGAGGCCTGGCAAAACGCGAATTGAGTTGATGAAGCCATATAAAGTTATTTTTTTCGATCTGGACCACACGCTTTGGGATTACGAAAGCAACAGTTGCGAGACCCTTCAGGAATTGTTCGATAGTTACGAGTTGCAAACAAACGGAGTTATTGATTGTAAATCTTTCCAGCAGCAGTTTAAAAAAGTCAATACGGAACTTTGGGAATTGTACGACCGCGGTTTGATCACCAACGAGGTAATCCGAAAGGAACGTTTTAAGCAAATACTTGCTCACTTTAATATTCAAAACGAGGAGCTGTGCGAAAAGCTGTCGGTGGACTATCTCTACGCGTGTCCAAAGAAGAGCGCGCTTATCCCGTTTGCGATGGAAACGCTTACGTATCTGGCCGATCATTATCCTATGACGATCGTGACGAACGGGTTCGAAGAAATTCAACACCTTAAGCTGACCGCTGGAAACATTACCCGATACTTCGATCATATTATCACCTCCCAAAAAGCTGGAGCAAAAAAACCTTCACGGCAGATTTTCGATTATGCGATGAAAGTGAACAATGTGAGACCGCACGAGGTTGTGATGATTGGCGACAATCTGATCACCGATATCGGTGGAGCATTAAACGCCTCAATTGATACCATTTATTTCAATCCGGAAAAGATCGAACACGATGTAGAAGTGAAATATGAGATCTCGTGTCTGTCTGAATTACAGAACATACTTTGATTTATTACCTTTGTCACCTCATTAATTTAAACAACAATGCCTAAAGGATTTTTTCACGTCCCGTTTCCGAAAAATGAACCCGTTCTCAGCTATGCACCCGGCAGCAAGGAACGTCAGCTTTTGAAGAAAGCACTCGCTGATGCCCGCGCGCAGGAACTTGACATTCCGATGTACATCGGTGCTGAAGAAGTGCGGTCTGGAAACAAAAAGAAACTTTCTCCTCCGCACGATCACAAACACGTGCTCGGATATTTTCATGAAGGTGATAAGTCGCATGTTGAGCAGGCTATTCAGGCTGCGCTCAACGCAAAAGAATTATGGGTGAACTTGGGATGGGAACATCGCGCCAGCATCTTCCTCAAGGCGGCTGATCTGCTCGCAGGTCCTTACCGTTATAAAGTAAATGCGGCAACGATGTTGGGGCAGTCGAAGAATGCATTTCAGGCAGAGATCGATTCAGCGTGCGAGCTGATAGACTTCCTGAGATTCAATGTGCATTTCATGTCGCAGATTTATTCGGATCAACCGGAATCTTCTCCGGGCATTTGGAATAGAATGGAATATCGGGCGCTTGAAGGATTTACGTTCGCGCTGACGCCATTTAACTTTTCAGCCATTGCCGGAAATCTTCCATCGAGCATGGCATTGATGGGTAACACGGTCGTGTGGAAACCTGCCAATACACAGATCTATGCAGCCAACGTGATCATGCAGGTGTTTAAAGAAGCCGGTTTGCCGGATGGTGTAATAAATCTTGTTTACGTAAGCGGACCGGATGCCGGTGAAGTAATTTTCAATCATCGGGATTTCGCAGGAATTCACTTTACCGGATCGACTGGCGTTTTCCAAAACATGTGGAAGACGATTGGTGCGAACATTCATAAATACAAGTCGTATCCGCGTATCGTTGGAGAAACCGGTGGAAAGGATTTCATCATGGTCCACAAGAGCGCTAACGCGAAAGAAGTGGCTACAGCGATTTCGCGCGGTGCATTTGAATATCAGGGACAGAAATGTTCCGCGGCATCACGCGCCTATATTCCTTCAAACCTCTGGGATGATGTGAAAAAATTTGTTCTTGAAGACCTCAAGTCGTTCAAGATGGGACCTGTCGAAGACTTTGGAAACTTTATCAACGCGGTGATCGATGAGAAAGCATTCAATTCGATTACGGGATACATTGAGAAAGCGCGCGAGAATCCGATGAACGAAATTATCGCGGGTGGAAAGTATGACAAGTCGAAAGGCTATTTCATCGAGCCCACCATCATCGTTTCGAAGGATCCATCTTCCATTACCATGTGCGAGGAAATTTTTGGTCCGGTGTTGACAGTTTACGTCTACCATTCTGAAAACTTTGAGCAAACGCTGGAACTCGTGGACCAGACCTCGCCATATGCATTAACGGGATCGATCTTCGCGAAAGACCGTTACGCAATCGAATTGGCTACTAAGAAACTCACAAATTCTGCGGGGAATTTCTATATCAACGATAAGCCTACTGGCGCAGTTGTCGGACAACAACCATTCGGTGGAGCACGCGGCTCCGGCACCAACGACAAAGCCGGTGCAAAGGTGAACTTGCTCCGTTGGGTTTCTCTAAGAACGATTAAAGAAACCTTCGTGCCACCAGTAGATTACAGATACCCTTTCCTTGAAAAGGATTAATCACATTCAAGATTTAGTTAACGAAAAAGGCACAGCTAAACACTGTGCCTTTTTTTTGCATTGGTTTTCAAAGACTATGTCGAACCTACCACAAAGGTCTTCAAGCTTTCCGTTGTCACTCCGTCATGTCTGAACCTGCTTTCAGCTTTCTGCCTTAAGCTGTCTGCTTTTAGCTTTCTGCTTTAAGCGTTAAGCTTTCCTTATACCATTTTACTTTCCGCGAGAAATACATCAGTGTTCCCACGATGAGGAACAATCCAATACTTCCGAGCAGTAACGAGAAGTCTTGTTGCAAAATGATGATGTAGATGAACGCGTAGAAGATCACCAGCAAAATTGTAAAGAGGATGGAGAGTTTGCTACTGGTGAAGAATGTTGTGGAATACAAGCCGATCAGCGTGACCGTTGCCAGCGATGCAATAATGTAAGCGATGTTGTACCCGATGTGTTCTGAAAAACTCAACAGGAGCGTATAATAGATGATCAATGCAGCACCGATGAGGATATATTGAAACGGATGGATCCTGATCTTCTGCGTAATCTCAACAAGAAAGAGCGCCATGAACGTGAGAAGAATAATGAGCACACCGTATTTTGACGTGCGAATACTTTTTTGGTATTGATCAACAGGGATCAATAACTTTACGCCAAAATCAGCGCCACTAAGTTCTTGATTGCCTCCCGTCCATTGTTGTGAGAATGGTCGATTAAAGTGCAAGACTTTCCAGGAAGCAGTGAATCCATTTTCAGTTACCTCGCGTGAGGCGGGAAGGAATTCACCATCGAAGCTAGGATTGTTCCAGGTGCCCGTAAGTTTCACCGAGGTGGTTTTCCCTGCAGGAACAAAATCCAGCCTGCGACTCCCTTTTAAATTTAGTTTTACACTGAGATTACTTTCAAAACTTTCAGGTCCCTGCCAGTTCAATTTCGTTACGATTCCTTTTGATGAGAGAGTCGGGGTGGTTGGACGACTGTCGTACGAATAAGTATCGCGTGCCTCTGCACTTTCTTTGCGCGTCATCACGCCAATGTTATTGGATGGCTCAGCGGTCAGTTCATTGTTGCCCGACAAGAACATCGGATTATCACTTATGCCGCGGAGATCAGTAAGCCCGAACACCATGTAGGCATCTTGCCAACGAACATTGTAATCGGGGACAGGTAGAGATTTAAGATCCGGCTTGGCGAAAGTCGCATTTATTTTCAGTGATGATTGATAAACCACCGCATCAAATATCCCACGATGCAGAATTTCCGGCCGCACATCGCCACTGATGTCGAGGTTTTCCGGTAGAAAGAACGCCTCGGCAATCTTTTCCCGGATCTCTTTGCCTTCTTTTCCACGATCGATGACTTCCTCGGTTTTGAATGGGATAACCAGCACGGGGCCGGAGATTTTTTGTGAGCCCGACCATTTATCAGCGACTTCGTCAATTACTTCATCCGCACGTTGTTGGCGCTCATAGATCAGGTCCTCGATCCATGCCGTGGGAATTAGGAGGATGAGGATCAAAAATCCGATTGAAAATAATTTTACCATGATCGATTCCTGGATCCAGTTGTTGAATCGTTCAAGAATGTTTTGTGTTTGCGATTGAATGTTGTCCATATTCGTGTAAAGCAATTTGTTTTTAGTTATAGCGATGGAAATAGTAGACGCTTGGAGGTACAACTACCAGGGCGGTAATGACATAAGGTGTTAGTATTCGGAGCGTGACATCTACTTCCAGTGGGTAGCCATTTGTTACCACCAGGAAAAAGCCAATCACGGCAACGCAACTAAGTATGGCGACAGATGCCACGTATACGTATTTCACTAGCCTCGTCCTCAAGGCTGGACGGAGTATCAGTGCAGGTGCGATAATGAAAAACGCAGGTGTCGAGAATACGAGACTTAAGATGAGGATCTGGTAGAATGGAATTCCGATCACATCGGTTGGCGCGAGTGCGGCTGTTCCGAAGAAGCTCGTCACAAGCCAAATGATAACAGTCGCTCCTAAGCTCCTGCTTGCTATATTTAAAAGTACTTTTAAATTCAAAGTTGACATAGAAAAAAATTTATTTTTGTTGTTTGACGACTGCTTCAAGTGCATCGAGATGTTTTTTAAAGGACGCCCTGCCACGTTCCGTGATTTTGTATTTCGTGTTTGGTTTGCGATCAACAAATGTTTTCGTCACGGAAAGATACTTTTCTTTCTCCAACGCTTTGATATGGGAGGCGAGGTTGCCATCGGTGACGTTCAACACTTCTTTGAGAGAATTAAAATCAAAGACATCATTTGTCACCAGTACCGACATAATCTGAAGTCGAAGCCGGTGCTCCAAAACCTTGTCTAAATGATCAAAAGGATTTTTCACCGATCGTATTTGTTATACATAATTGAACCATACACGATGTGCATAACGCCAAAACCCAGCGCCCAGAACAGCAGGCCATAGCCCGCAAAATAGGCACAGACAAGTCCAATTACAATTTCACAATAACCTAAATAACGCACTTCATCAAAGGTGTTCGAACTCCCCTGGATGAGGGCGAGCCCGTAGAACACTAAGCTGGCAGGGGCAGCAAGCCCATAGTGGCCGTTAGCAAGCATGATGAGAATAAACAAGGCGCCTGCTACTAATGGAATGGAAAGGTTGAATACCATTTGTTTGCTGGCAGTGTTCCAGAATTTCACATTGTGCTTTTTCGCTTTTCGCATGCTTTGGAGTACACCGGTTGTGATCGAAGCAACAAACACCACCCCGGCAACTACGAGGAGTTTAATGATGACTCCTTCATCGCGAAGGGTGTAGGTTCGGTAGTCAAGCGGTGACACCGGATATTGCGCGATGTAGTAGGCAGCCGTAGCGCCCAGCAACGCATAGATTCCGGCAAGCACTCCCGACAATCCGCTAAGCGAGATAAACTTTGCGGAACGCTCCATCATGGTGCGAATGGATGCAAGATCTTTTTCGTACTCCTTTATTTCTTTCATTTGAAAGTACTTTGAAACACAAAGGTAATGAACGGACTGTGGCTTTAAAGGTTTTATACAAATAAATTATTTGTGTTTAATTGAAGACTGTCAGCAAGCACCGCGCATCTTTCTTTGGCCGAGACAAATAGTTCTACTGCTGGCCGATATCCACGGTGCACGCTCGAATTCATTGAGAAATAAATGTGGGCGTAGTTTGGATATTTGAGTGTCAAGTCATTAATATTGCAGTCCCAAATTCGAGGGCAGCCTCAAAATGTGGGCAGTATTCCTCCTTAGCTCAGCTGGTTAGAGCACCTGACTGTTAATCAGGGGGTCCTAGGTTCAAGCCCTAGAGGAGGAGCTTAAAAATCAAGCAGTTACGCAAGTGGCTGCTTTTTTTTTTATGCCTTTACTGTACGTGCCTCCCTGCTGCTTACCTTCTTTCTTGTTGGCCAATGCCAGCGTTTGCATAGGAGCGCAAAAATCTACAGAAGGGCGCCCCTCATCCCTAATATACCCCCTGTTTTTGCGGGAGCAACTTCAAAAAGCGCAGATGAATGAGCTGGTGAAGCTGAATTCCGAACTAGACAAGTTTGTTTACAGCGCATCACACGACCTGCGTGCGCCATTGCTGTCAATCATAGGTGTCATTAATCTTATGAAGCGTGACTCTCCTCATGATCAGATATACTTTAATCACATCGAATCTAGCGTCAGGAAGCTCGATAACTTTGTGACCAACATCATTAACTATTCCCGCAACAATAAACTTGATGTGGTTCCTGAAAAGATCGATTTTGAAAGAATGATTGATCGTGTTTGCGACAGTCTCAGCTATCTTGAAGGAGCACGAATCGTAAAACGGGACCAGTTAATTATCGAACGTTCCGTGTTGCACAGTGATTTTGACCGGCTGACAATTGTTTTCCGCAACATTCTGGCTAATGCGTTTCAATATTTTGATAAGTCGAAATAATCGACTCTTTTTATTACTGCTGAGATCAATTCTGACATTGCTATTATATCATTCAAGGACAACGGCATTGGTATCGATCCCTTATTGCAACAACGCGTTTTTGAGATGTTTTTCAGAGCATCAGATTTCAGCAATGGCTCGGGCCTCGGGCTCTATGTTGCCAAAAACGCAATTGAAAAACTCGGAGGCAAAATTCATCTGTCATCAGCTCTCGGTATTGGCACGGAAGTTATCATTGAA
>DASWTM010000094.1:0-15855 GCA_036402115.1 Chryseosolibacter sp. | reverse complement strand
AAACGAGCCGTACTCGAAGTGATGCGTCAACCCATGGAAGAAAGAAGGGTAACCATTTCACGCGCGAAAGTCTCGATCGATTATCCCTCGAACTTTATGTTAATCGCGAGCATGAACCCGTGCCCGTGCGGATTTTACAATCATCCGGAAAAAGAATGTGTGTGCGGGCCCGGAGTGGTACAGCGTTACCTGAGCAAAGTGAGTGGACCATTACTTGATCGTATTGATCTTCACGTTGAAGTTGTTCCCGTAAGTTTTGATGAAATGACTGCCACCCGCAAAACCGAAACAAGTGATGAAATCCGGTTGCGCGTGGTCAGCGCCCGCGAAATACAGTCCAGGCGGTTTGCAGAACAAAAGAGCATCTATTGTAATGCCATGATGCCATCGAATATGGTGAGAGAAATTTGCGCTATCGATGATGCGGGCCGATCATTGCTGAAAACTGCGATGGAACGGTTAGGGCTATCCGCGCGTGCCTATGACAGAATATTGAAAGTGTCACGTACGATTGCCGACCTTGCAGGAAGTGAAGAAATTAAGACAGAGCACCTTGCTGAAGCAATTCAATATCGAAGTCTTGATCGTGAAGGTTGGGCAGGATGAGGAATGTTGCAAGTGCTTCGATTGAACAATTGATCAATTCTTCGATCTTTGCCTGCATGCGCAAAGCAATTTTTTACGGTCTGATCCTGGCTCTGCTCATCTTTGCGCTGAAGACGATTGAATACAAATTTCTGGTGCGCGAATTACCAATTGAAATATACATCGGCATCATCGCTGTGATGTTTTCGGTGCTGGGTATTTGGGCAGGACTAAAGCTCACGCGGCCAAAACGAGTCATTGTAAGAGTGGCTCAATCACCTTTTGTCCTTAGTGAAGACAATTTAAAATCCACGGGGATCAGCAGGCGGGAGCTTGACGTACTCGAATTAATGGCGGAAGGTCTTTCCAATCAGGAAATTGCCGATCGGCTGTTTTTGTCACTCAATACCGTAAAGACCCATACATCCGGCTTGTTCATTAAATTGGATGTCAAAAGGAGAACGCAGGCGGTGCAGAAAGGGAAAGAACTTCGACTAATTCCTTAGACGCTCAACGAGCGAGTCAACGCGACCGGTTTTAGATTCGGGATCATCCCTCAAAAGGATGATTTGCGTACATTCATGCCAATTCATCCTTTCGGGTGAAGATGAAAACTATCAGGAATGCGTGATTTGGGCATCTAAAAAAACAAAGACATTATGAAAAAAATAGTACTCGTCTACGGATCGATTGCAGGCTTAATTGTCTCATCGATGTTTGTCATCACGCATTCGTCCGGAAAAATTGATTTTGACAACGGGATGTTCGTGGGGTACGCTTCCATGGTCATCGCTTTTTCGCTCATCTTTTTTGGTGTAAAAAATTATCGTGACAATCATTTGGCCGGAGCCATCACCTTTGGGAGAGCGTTTAAGGTTGGCCTTTTGGTCACGCTGGTGGCATCGGTGATTTATGCTGTTGCGTGGGAATTCTACTTTAACCTGGTGGTTCCCGACTTCATGGTAGAGTATACGGGCCATATTATTAAGAAGATGGAAACAGAAGGTGCCTCTGCAGAAGAAATTGCTGAAGCTAGAGCGCAGATGAAATCGACCAGCGAGCTATACAAGAATCCATTATTTCGTTTTTTGATGACGCTTCTGGAGATCGTGCCGGTAGGCTTTGTTATATCCTTGATTTGTGCCGCGCTGCTCCGTAAAACCGAATTCTTACCAAAAAATATTGATGCATGAACAAACGAGTAACAGGTCTTGGAGGAATATTCTTCAAGTCGAATGATCCAAAAGCCATGAAGGCATGGTATGCAAAACATCTTGGTGTTGGAGATGTATTTCAATGGTATCCTGCGGAGGGTGAAAAACCCGAACAGCCAGCGCAAACTATTTGGAGTCCTTTCAAGCAGGATACAACCTATTTCGCTCCGAGTAAAAAGGAATTCATGCTCAACTACCGGGTGGAGAATTTGCAAGAGCTCCTCAATGTTTTAAAAGAAGAGGGCATCGAGCAGGTGGGCGAGATTCAGGTTTACCCTTACGGAAAGTTTGGATGGATCGTGGATCCGGAGGGCAATAAGATCGAGTTGTGGGAGCCGGTAGATTAATCTGAAATTTGACATTTAAAATTTTTAGATTTTGCCAGGTGCTCGGAATATGCGTGCTATTTGTTTGACGTAGTGGGCCGTCCGTGACGCGACCGTCTTGGGTATTAAATGTCAAATTTTAAAATTTCAAATTTAGAATTCTCTTTTCCCACTCCCGGACACTTTTTTATGAAACCGTACAAGGTCTTTAATAGTAATCCCTTTTTTGACTCAAATTTCCAGTCATAGAAATGGTACATAGATTGTAATCTCGTTTCTAGCAATTCCCATTTGCGGGTTCGGCTACATTAACTCTTCATAGGTTTAGGTTAACGGTGGTCGAACCCTTATTTTTTTTATACCCCAAACAGCGTTTTGCATTTTTCAAACTTTTTGTTCGCCCGAATCATCTTAAGTCGTCAACTTGGTAAAGCCATCCCGCTATGCTTAAAAATTTGTTAAAAATTGCGCTGCGAAATATCCTGAAGGACAAAACGTACAGCGCCATCAACATCCTCGGCCTCACGATAGGGATTACATGCAGTCTCTTTTTGTTTCTATACATTTTGCACGAACTCAGTTATGACCGTTATCATGAAAATGCCGACAATATTTATCGGATAATATCGCACGTGAAAGAGCCGGACGATGCCTTTACCTGGTCGTTTGTGCAGGCTCCCCTGGCAGAAGAGTTGCGGGATAACTATCCGGAAGTGAAAAATGCCGTCCGTTTTTTCGGAATGCCACGTACAGAATACCGTAACGGTGATAAGAAATTTTTCGAAGAGGATTTTTTTCAAACCGACTCTACCGTATTCGACATGTTTTCCTACGAATTTATCGAGGGTGATCCGGCAACTGCACTCGATGCACCCTCTTCCATTGTCATTACGGAGTCTATTGCGAAAAAATATTTTGGAGGCGCAAAAGAGGCAATAGGGGAGGCGTTGCAAAATCAGGATGAACAGATAAAAGTAACCGGAGTGATCAAAAATGTGCCGACTAACAGTCATTTCCGTTTTGATGGTCTTATCTCCCGGCCTACGGTACCCTTAAACCCTCTCTACTGGGGAGGCTTCGGTATCTACACTTATATTCAACTACCTGACGGTTATGACTTGACAAAAATGCAGGCGAGTCTTGATACAATAATCAAAGAAAAAGTCAACCCGATTTTCGAGCAGTACAACATCAAGGTAAAATATGGTCTCCAGCGCATTACGGATATTCACCTTCATTCCAAAATAGCGGATGAAGCAGAAGAGGGTGGCGATATCTCATACATCTATATCTTCGGAGCCATTGCCGTATTCATGCTGATCATCGCATGTATCAATTATATGAACCTCGCCACGGCACGATCGGCAAATCGCGCCAAAGAAGTCGGTGTAAGGAAAGTGATGGGTTCCCAACGTAGGCAGTTGATTGTACAATTTATTACCGAATCGGTTGTGATCACGCTCATAGCGGTTGTTGTAAGTTTGATTCTCGTATATCTTCTACTGCCTGGATTTAACACGCTTGCCAACAAGCAGCTTCCCTTTGATTACGTTTTGCAATCACCCGTTGTATTAAGTCTTCTTGCTGTGATGATCTTCACGGGTATAGTTGGAGGGAGCTACCCAGCGTTTTATCTGTCAGGCTTCAGTCCGGTCAGCGTCTTGAAAGGCAAGCTCTCAACAAAGGGTGGAACGGTGGTGTTTCGAAGAGTACTCGTGGTGACGCAGTTTGCCATCTCTATATTTATGCTCATCTCGACCCTCATCGTTTTTGATCAGCTTAAATTCATGCGTACAAAGGATCTGGGTTTTGATAAGGAACACGTAGTTCGTTTAAATCTGGCTGGTCCCGAACTCCAATCGAAGGCGAGTGTGCTGGCAGATCGTTTGCGGCAATCATCTCACGTGACAGGAGTAGGCATGGCAACATCATCCCCTGGTCAGAACGTCAGTAAGCAGTTGTTCAAAGTCGAAGACAATGACGGCAAAATGACTGACCGAGGTGTGGACTTATTCTTTGCCGACTTTGATTTCGTGAAATCGATGGGTATGAAGATTGTTCAAGGTCGTGATTTCTCACGAGACATACCTTCCGACACAACGTACGCGGTACTGGTGAATGAAGCAATGGTTAAACGCATGGGGTGGACCAATCCACTCGGAAAGCGCTACCTGCTTCAAAATGGCGGGCCGAACAATACGGATATCGAAAGACGGGTGGTGGGTGTAATAAAAGACTATCATCAGAATTCGCTGTATGATGTCATTGAACCACTTATGATTGTCCTTGATCGGAACTTCCGGTTCGTGTTTGTCCGCACTGCGGAAGGAGATGTTCAAAAATCGTTAGCCTCGATTGAAAGCATTTGGAAAGAAGTATATCCTGCCCAGCCATTCGAATATCAGTTCCTTGACAATGATTTTAATTCGCAGTACCGCGCGGACGAAAAACGCAGTCAGATATTTACTGCATTTTCAATTCTTACTGTGATCATTGCCTGCCTGGGATTACTTGGTCTTGCCGCTTTTACCACGGAACAGCGTACGAAAGAGATTGGTGTACGGAAGGTTATTGGCGCAAGCATTCAGAACCTCGTCTTCCTTGTATCCAAGGAATTCTTCCTGCTTGTGGGACTCGGGATGCTGATTGCCTTCCCGGCTGCGTGGTATTTCACCGACAACTGGCTTCAAAATTTTGCTTACCGAATTGAATTATCGGGCGAGTGGCTCACATTCATCGTCTCAGCATTGCTTGCCTTTGTAATTACCTTTTCAACGGTAGGCTATCACGTTATCCGGGCGGCAGCGGCTAACCCGGTAAAGTCGTTGCGTGACGAGTAATTTTACCGCAAATGCGCGAAGGCGCTAAGGAACGCGAGGATATTAAGATGGAGACGACTGGCTTTTGCCAACTCACTTGACGAACGCGATCTAAATTGAGAGCAACGTGATAGGATACATTTCGGACCAAAGTGAATAGCTAGACACCAAAAATCTCTGCGCTTCTTCGCGCCTTGGGGTCTTTGCGGTGAAAAACTTATCTCCGGAAACGAATAGTAAACGTTGTCCCCTTATCCACTTCGCTATCTGCGGAGATGGAGCCTCCCATGGATTCGATCTGGGTTTTCACCAGGAAGAGTCCGACTCCGCGTGCCTGCTCGTGTGTGTGGAAGGTTTTATGAAGGCCGAAAAGTTTATCACCAAACTTCTCAAGGTCAATGCCCTGCCCATTGTCAGTGATCTTAAGCTCGATATAGGAGATACCTTTCTTCTCCACTGCTTGTGATGAAAAATGAATTTTTGGCTTGCGGTCGGCAGCTCTGTATTTGATTGAATTGCTGAGCAAATTCTGGAAGATGCTCTCCAGGTATGCTTTTGGATATTCGATTGCCGGTGCATCGTTGAAGTCAAACGTCACGGAAGCCTCCGCTTGAATCAGGTCGCCTTCGAGGGATTGAATGACTTTATCAAGAATTTCCTTAAAGCGGAGACGATCACGCTGCAAGTCTGTTTGTGTTTTAACTTTCAGTGTCTCCATGAGATCGTTCATGGTTTCGCTGAGGTTTTTGGCAACATTCTTAAGTTTGTAAAAAATCAGTTTGTAATCCTGGATGCCGCTGTTCTCATCCAGCAGGTTGATTAGCGCATTGATGTTACCAATAGGCGACCGAAGATTATGTGAGATAATATGAGCAAACTCATCCAACGCTTTATTTTGCTCTTGTAATGTTAACGCGATCGCCTCGATGTTTGTCTTGGAGCGAAGTAGTTCGTCTTCCGATTTTTTTCGATCCGAAATGTCTACGGCAGATGCGTAAAAGATAGGCAAATGGTGATCCGGGGCGCAGCTCCAGAGCAACCAGCGGTAGGAACCATCGTTACACCGGTAACGGTTTTCGAATTGACTAACCAGTTGGCCGCCTTTGAGCGATTGAACCGCCTCAAGGGTTGACTCAACATCGTCCGGGTGGAGGAATTCGATAAAGGAAGTCTGCATAAGTTCTTCCTTACTCCATCCAAGTAAGCTTGTCCATGAGTCACTTACACGCTTAAATCTTCCGCGCTCATCAATTACAACGTTGAGGCTAACAGGGTTGTTGAAGACACGATGGTTCTCTTCCGTAATCTGAATTAATTCTTCTTCGGAATTTCGTTGTGCTGTTACATCGGTTAAGAATCCCTCAAGCATAGTCAAGGAATCGCCCTCGAACACGCCTACGCCAGTTTCTTCAACCCATCGCCATTCACCAGACTTGTGCCTGAGGCGGTACCGTATATTGAACTGCGTTCTGCGCTTGATTGCCTGGCTGATGGCCTCATCGACATGTTGGACATCTTCGGGGTGAAACAACTTTCGGAACGTAATTTCCTTTGTGTAAAACTCGTTAGCCGTATATCCGGTAATTACTTCAATGTGATCATTTAGGTAAATGACTGAATAATCAGCATCATTATGACAGAGATAAATCGCACCCGGTACGTTTTCCGCCAGGATCTTGAATTTGTCGTCTACGCTTTTTGAGAGCTGCTTGGCAAAAATCTTTTCGGAAATATCGTGTGGGATGGCGACATAGCCCATGATCGAATCCTGCTCATCCAATAGCGGGCTTATGGAAACAGAAGCGGGAAAACGAGAGCCATCTTTTTTAACCATAGTCCAGGTGTCGCGAACTGTCTTGCCGGACACCCTTGCCTTGTACGTCAAAACGTCAAACAAGGGCTCTAATGTCTTGCCTTCTTCGTTTATGATGTTGTCACCTTTGGAAATAATCTCCTCCAGGTCAAAAAATACAAGCGGTGAGTTTTTTCCAATAAGGTCTTCTCCTTTATGGCCGAGCAGATTTTCAGCACAGCGGTTGATGCTAGAAATCATTCCCTCCGGAGAGATTGAAATCATAGGGATGTCTGCCGTATTGAGAATAGCCTCCTGCAGTCTGAAAGCCTCCGCAAGCGCGTTCAGAAATTTGTTGTCGCGGATGTTTTGATCAGAAAGAGGACTCTTTTCCATGAATGGGGGATCAGGGAAAGATAAAGGTAAAAAAAAATAAGATTGACGTGGAAGCGAAAGTCTATTTAAAATTTCGCTGACGTTTCGCTTCAAAAACAACGACAGCCGTAGCTGTTGAAACATTCATAGAATCAATAGCCCCACGCATCGGAATAATGATGTTTGCGGTTGACGCAGTTACCCAAGCATCTGACAGCCCGGTAGCTTCTGTTCCCATGACGATCGCGCTAGGTCCGGTATAGTCGACAAGATGATAGTGTTGTGAAGCTTTGAGGTAGGTACAGTATATTGAAATATTATTCTTCTTCAGCCATGCGAGTGTATCTTCTGAAGAGGCTGATGCCGTCTGCACTGTAAAGAGACATCCAATGCTTGACCGTATCACATTCGGGTTGTAAAAGTCTGTTTGGGGATCACAGATGATGACCGCATCAACGCCCGCGGCATCAGCGGTCCGTAATATCGCACCGAGGTTGCCTGGCTTTTCAACAGCTTCGAGAACAAGCACCAGTGGGTTCGCTTTCAATCTAATCGCATCCAGGCGGTGGGTTTTTTGTTCGGCCACAGCCAGCACGCCCCCGGAATTTTCGCGAACAGCAATCTTGTCAAAGACATCTTTGGATACAGGAATCAAAAGTTTGTCATCCGCGCCAAGCGACTGCAACTCTTGTCGCGTTATAATATCTTCACAGAAGAAGAGGTTGCCAATTTTGTAACCCGCCTTCAACGCGAGCCCAATTTCTTTTTTTCCTTCTACCACAAATAAACACTGCTTCCTGCGCTCTCTCGGCTTCTCAAGCGCCAGGAGATTTTTGACCTTAGGATTCTGTGTGCTGGTGATCGTGAAGTGCATCCAGCGAAAGTAAGAACCAAATAACAAATTCCAATAACCAAATTCCAAAACCCAAAACGCAAAGAACAAATAACAAGGGTTCAGAGCACCCATTTCTACTACTTATTTCAGTAAATTTGGCGGACTGCTTGTCGATGGGAACATGAGCATGCAAACACATTAACACCTTAGCACATTAACACATTAACACATTGGATTTAAAACTTCTCCACCCTTCTTCCTGGACCGAATATGAACTCATCGATTCGGGCGATTTTGAAAAGCTCGAACGTTTCGGAAAATATATTCTCATACGCCCCGAGCCTCAGGCGCTTTGGAAAAAAGTGTTGTCCGATGATGAGTGGAAAAAACTGGCACATGCAAAATTTGTTCGAGAGCAGAAAGACAAATTCCGTTTCACCGATGATGTGAAAGGTGGCTGGTCGAAGGATCCAAAAATGCCCGAGAGTTGGAACATTAATTATCAGTACAATGCGCTGAATCTAACGCTACGTCTCGCGCTGACAGGATTTGGTCACGTTGGAATTTTTCCCGAACAAGGCAACAACTGGAATTTTATTTTTGACACCGTGCGCAGCTGGAATAATCCGAAAGCAAAGGTGCTGAATTTGTTTGCTTACACAGGAGCTGCTTCTGTTGTTGCGCGATCTGCCGGAGCCGAGGTTGTTCACTGCGATGCATCGCGCCCCGGGCTGAACTGGGCAAATCAGAACATGCAATTAAACAATCTTGATAACATCCGATGGGTGTATGAAGATGCATTCAAGTTTGTGAAGCGTGAAGTGAAGCGCGGCAACAAATACAACGGCATACTCATGGATCCTCCGCCCTACGGTCGCGGACCCGAGGGAGAGAAGTGGACTTTACAAGAACAGTTGGATGAACTCATCAGCATGAGCAGCCAACTCCTCGAGCCGAGAAATTGTTTTTTCATTGTGAGCATGTACGCGATCGGTTTGTCTCCGATTGTCGGAGTGAACGTAGCACAGACATATTTTCCAAAAGCAGCCATTGAGTCGGGTGAATTTTTTCTGATGTCCAAACATTATCGGAATCTGCCCATGGGAACGTTTTTGAGGTTTTCGATCTAGCTTTTATTCCTCTTCCTTAATATTTTCAATTATGGAAGAAAGAGACTGGATTCTTTACCCGCCCAGAACCATGATGGAAGTTTTCAAATGCCTTCCTGAGGGCACTTGGGTCGAAATTATTGATGGCGCTCTTTACATTAAACCGTCAATGTTCCTGAACGCAAATAATGTTCGAACATCACTCGGTTTTGCTCTCTATCAATTTCTGGAGGAGGAACAGATTAGCGGAGAACTTTTCTTTAATCATTTGGACGTATACCTGGATGAACACTCCAATGTTGTACTTCCGGAAATCAGTTTTTCTTCAAATGAAATCGTGAAAGAGGACGGCATTCATGGTTCGCCAGAATTGACGATTGACATTGCTGCGGATAATGAGTTTGTGAGACGCCAAAATTTAAAAACCGCGATCTATCAAAAATTTCTAATCAAGGAGTTTTGGTTTGTAAACTCAGATTCCAAAGAATGTAAAGGATTTTCCTTTCAAGACGGAACATACGCACCCCTCGAAACCGATTTCGGAAAACTTAAGTCGGTCATCCTTAGCCACGAATTCACCTTCTGAATTCCTTCCGCAAATTTCAAATTACGCGGCTGTATATCACCAAATTAACCGTATCTTTGCGCCTCAATTAAAGAAATTACGAGGATTTTGAGGTTTTATGGACAATAACAAGATCAGGAACATTGCTATTATCGCTCACGTTGACCACGGCAAAACAACGCTGGTTGACAAATTACTACATGCCGGCCACCTGTTTAAGGATCATGAAAATCCTGGCGAGCTGATCATGGACAGCAATGACCTGGAACGCGAGCGTGGGATCACCATTCTTGCCAAGAACGTTTCAGTACGCTACAAAGATTATAAGATCAACGTTATCGATACACCTGGTCACAGTGACTTTGGTGGAGAAGTAGAGCGTGTGTTGAACATGGCTGACGGTTGTTTGCTGTTGGTTGATGCGTTCGAAGGTCCAATGCCGCAAACTCGTTTTGTATTGCAAAAGGCGCTTCAACTTGGTCTTAAGCCAATTGTTGTGATCAATAAAGTCGATAAGAAAAACTGTACACCTGACGAAGTTCACGAACAGGTTTTCGATCTGATGTTCCAGTTAGACGCCACCGAAGATCAGTTGGACTTCCCAACGTTCTACGGCTCTGCGAAGAACGGTTGGATGAGTACCGACTGGAAGAATCCATCAACGGACATCACACCATTGCTTGACGGTATCATTCAATATATCCCTGCTCCAAAAGTTGCAGAAGGAGCTACCCAGATGTTGATCACATCGCTTGAGTACTCTTCGTATATCGGTCGCGTTGCTATCGGCCGTGTGCACAGAGGCTCTGTGAAAGCAGGCCAGCCGCTCGCCATGGTGAAGCGCGATGGAAAAGGCATTGTGAAATCGAAACTGAAAGACCTCTATGTCTTCGAAGGTTTTGAAAAGAAAAAAGTTGAGGAAGTAAAAGCAGGAGAGATCTGCGCATTGGTCGGACTTGAAGGTTTTGAAATTGGTGACACGGTTACCGATCCGGAAAAACCAGAAGCCATGAAGTCGATTGCGATCGATGAGCCAACGATGAGTATGCTTTTCACGATCAACAACTCTCCGTTCTATGGTAAAGAAGGAAAGTTTGTTACTTCCCGCCACATTAAGGAACGACTTGACAAAGAATTAGAGAAGAACCTCGCGTTGCGTGTAGGGGATACTGGCTCTGCAGATTCATTCATGGTGTTTGGCCGTGGTGTACTTCACTTGTCGGTTTTGATTGAAACGATGAGACGCGAAGGATACGAGTTGCAGATCGGTCAGCCTCAGGTGATCTTCAAAGAGATCGATGGTGCAAAGTCTGAACCTATTGAAGAATTGACCATCGACTTGCCCGAAACCGATGCAGGTAAGGCGATCGAAACCGTTTCACAGCGCAAGGGCGAAATGCTGAACATGGAGCCGAAAGGCGATCGCATGATCCTCAAGTTTAACATTCCCTCTCGTGGTATCATTGGCTTGAGAAATTATCTGTTGAACGTAACTGCCGGTGAAGCAATCGTGACACACCGTTTCAAGGAATATCAACCGTACAAAGGAGAGATTCCAGGACGTATCAACGGTTCGTTGATCGTAATGGAGCAAGGTGAAGCAATTGCTTACTCTCTTCACAACCTTCAGGATCGTGGAAAGTTCTTTATCGATCCGGGAGAGCCTGTATACGAAGGTCAGGTGATTGGCGAACACAGCCGCAGCGGTGATCTTGTTGTTAACGTTACGAAGACGAAAAAACTAACGAACATGCGTGCGACCGGTGCCGATGAAAAAATGAGAATCGCACCTCCGATTAAATTCTCGCTTGAAGAAGCATTGGAATACATTCAATCGGATGAATACGTAGAGGTTACACCGAAATCAATTCGCTTGCGGAAGATCTACCTCAACGAAAACGATAGGAAGCGTTTTGGGAAGAACCAATAGCCAAAACGTTGTTTTTTTCAACCATAGGAAGGCGCGGATAATCCGTGCCTTTTTTCTTTTATAAATGAGTTGTAAGATCGGACGGCAGATTTCCTTGTTTGTAAAGGCTATCCTCAATATTTTTGCCGCTTAATTAAACCAAAGACCTACATGCTGTTCAAAAAACTCTCTCCCTTCCTGCTGGGGCTAACGCTCCTTGTTTGTCCCATTGCTTTTATAGCCTGTGATGATGATGAAGTAAAAGACACGGTCGCACCGGACGTGGCCATTACCAATGTTACACAAGGTATGATGGTGATAAACACGCTGAGCATTTCCGTTGATGCAACCGATAATGTTGCTGTCGCTTCTGTCGAGTTTTTTCTCGATAATAACCTTCTCACTACTGACACTGAGTCCCCTTACGACTTCACGTGGGATTCAAAGACAGTCAACGATGGTAATCACACCATTAAAGTTGTAGCCACTGACAATGCGCAGAATACATCAGAAGCAAGCGTTGGCGTTAGTGTTCAGAATACTCATGCCCCCATACCAGCGTTCAAAAACGTTACGGAGGGTATGATGGTAATTAACACGATTACAGTTCAGGCAGATGCATCGGACAATAGCCAAGTCACAGATGTGAAATTGTATGCTGGTGCAGCGCTTGTTGCCGTGGATGCGGAAAAGCCGTACGAATTTTCATGGGATTCTAAGACGGTGGCCGATGGTAATCAGGTTCTCAAACTTATTGCGACTGATAATTCGGGTAACGCGGGTGAAAGTTCAATAACTGTTAGCGTTCAAAATTTAACTCCACCTCAGGTCGTAATCAAGAATATCTCAGAAGGGTTATCAGTAACGAATACGCTCTCCGTGGAGGCAGAGGCATCAGATAACGCAGGTGTACAAC
Source organism: Chryseosolibacter sp. (assembly GCA_036402115.1). GTDB lineage: Bacteria > Bacteroidota > Bacteroidia > Cytophagales > Cyclobacteriaceae > Chryseosolibacter. Next base: position 3,410 of record DASWTM010000094.1, on the reverse strand, counting down.
AAGTTCAGCTTTTTGTGGCGAACACCCTGATTGCAACCGACACCGAGACGCCTTATCAATTCTCATGGGATTCAAACCTTGTGGCGGATGGTTCACATCTTATCAAGGTGGTCGCCACTGACAATAGTGGCAATGTTGCTGAAAAGACGGTAACAGTAAACGTAAAAAATGCGTTGGTTACGATCACCATTAACGCACAACACTTGGATCAGGATCCCGAATGGCTGGAGCGCGGATTTATTTTTCTTTCTGATAGCGAAGGAAAGGTCATCGCGTCACAGGAGTATACCAACGGCTCTACTGTTACATTGAAGTCTTCTACTTTTACAGGTGACAAGTTTTACCTTACGGAAGTGCTCAACGAAAGAATTGGAAATGGTACGGACGAAACGCGCACACGTCTTTGGACTTATGCTGATGTCGAGCGTGGTAAGAACTGGGTAGTGCTGCGCGACTATGAAGATCCGGACGATGTTTATATAGGAGAAGCGAATCTTTCCTTCACGAACGTGGCTGCGGATAATGTTTATTTAGGAAAATCTGAGGGTGATATGGATGTTTACGTTGATGGGCCTGGCATTACTCGCTCGATTAATCTCACACGCACCCCTGCATTACTGTACATGGTAAAGCAGGCATTGGATAATGGATCCGGAACCCCCCTTCCGGCCCCAACATATTACCTCTATAACAATATCGTAGTTGGTAACAACACGCTGAATCTAAGTCTGGTAAGCAGGGCGCTTACAAAAAAGGTGGTCGACTTTCCAGCTGACGCTACTTATTCAAGTGTATATGTTGATGGGCTTCCGGTTGCAAATGACTTCACACGCACAATACATAGTATCCATACGTTAGGCACCGGAACTGGTTATGAACTGTATTATCCATCCAGCGCATTTGCGGGATACTATGTAGAAACATACTACGAGTCGCCTACTGTCGAGTACTGGCGGACAACAACCGCCACTGACTTTACTGTTCCGACTTTGAATGCAGATGTGAACTTTTCTTCTAATGCCGCAGGATTCGCTTATACAGCAACGGGTACTGACTTTCTCAGTGCGTCATTTAATGAGGGTGACGAAAACAGATGGTCAATCATTTTGCCTCCGACCTCTAGCGAGAGGGTTGTGCCGGCTTTGGAACTTCCGTCTGTACTTCAAGGTTTGGTGCTACCAACGTTTGGTGTTCCTTCCCGCTATGGGGTCTATGATTTCGAGGATATAACGAGCTATGACGGGCTCCATACGTTCATTAGAAACTCGACCTTCAGCGTTGACGAATTATACGACTATGGTAAGGACCTGATCGACATCCAGTATTTCGGTGCGGCTGTGAATGGAAGAATGAAAACAAATTCTAAAGACAGACCATTCGGAAGAAAACCGAGAAAGTAACCGCTGACACAGATATAAAAAAAAGCTTGGATATACTCCAAGCTTTTTTTATTCCCTTCAAATCGTAGCAATCCTACATATTCCTCCTATACTGCCCACCCACCTCAAACAACGCCTTCGTAATTTGTCCCAAAGAACAAACCTTCCCGGCCTCCATCAACTCTTCGAAGATGTTCTTGTTTTGAATCGCAGCCTGCTGGATCTTGTCAAGTGCTGCCTCTGCCTTTCCTTTCTGGAACGCGTGTAGCTGACGAAGCATCTTAATTTGATACTCTTTCTCTTCCGTGGTTGCGCGAATTACTTCTTGTGGGATCACGGTCGGAGATCCTTTTGAGCTCAGGAATGTATTTACTCCGATAATTGGATATTCTCCCGTGTGCTTCAACGTTTCGTAGTATAAGCTTTCCTCCTGGATCTTTCCACGCTGATACATTGTTTCCATTGCTCCGAGTACGCCACCACGTTCAGTAATGCGATCGAACTCAGTGAGTACAGCTTCTTCAACAAGATCAGTCAACTCTTCGATGATGAACGATCCCTGAATCGGATTTTCATTTTTCGCCAGACCAAGCTCTTTGTTGATGATCAGCTGAATTGCCATTGCTCTGCGAACGGATTCTTCCGTAGGCGTTGTGATGGCTTCATCGTAAGCATTTGTATGCAGCGAGTTGCAGTTGTCATAGATTGCGTAAAGCGCCTGCAACGTTGTGCGAATATCGTTGAAGTCGATTTCCTGTGCATGCAGTGAGCGACCTGATGTTTGAATATGATACTTCAACATCTGGCTACGGGCATCAGCACCGTATTTATTTTTCATCGCCTTCGCCCAGATCCTTCTCGCCACACGGCCGATTACCGAATATTCCGGATCGATTCCATTGCTAAAGAAGAATGAAAGGTTAGGAGCGAAGTCGTTGATGTTCATCCCGCGACTCAGATAGTATTCCACGTACGTGAAACCGTTCGCCAACGTAAAGGCTAGCTGCGTGATCGGATTTGCGCCAGCTTCCGCGATGTGGTATCCTGAAATAGAAACAGAATAAAAATTCCGGACATTCTTGTTGATGAAATATTGCTGAACATCACCCATCAGGCGAAGTGCAAATTCTGTAGAGAAGATACAGGTGTTCTGTGCCTGATCTTCTTTCAAGATGTCAGCCTGTACGGTTCCCCGTACTTGAGAAAGTGTTTCAGCTTTAATCTTGTCATAAACGTCTTTTGGAAGGACCTGGTCACCCGTCACGCCAAGGAGCATCAGCCCCAAGCCGTCATTGCCTTTTGGAAGCGTGCCCTGATATGCAGGATGTTCTCCTTCATGGTCTTTGTAAATCTCTGTGATCTTCTTTTCCACTTCTCCTTCCAGGCCATTCTTCTTAATGTAGATCTCGCATTGCTGATCAATCGCTGCATTCATGAAATAGGCGAGGAGCATCGGAGCCGGACCGTTGATGGTCATTGACACCGAAGTTTTTGGATCAGCAAGATTGAAACCGCTGTAAAGTTTTTTAGCATCATCGAGACAGCAGATACTCACACCGGAGTTTCCAATCTTACCATAAATATCCGGACGGTAATCGGGGTCGTTGCCATACAGCGTTACAGAGTCAAATGCCGTTGACAAACGCTTCGCTGGCATGGCCATGCTCACATAGTGGAATCGTCTATTCGTTCTTTCAGGTCCGCCTTCTCCGGCAAACATGCGTGTAGGATCCTCACCCTCACGTTTGAACGGATAAATTCCTGCAGTGTATGGAAATTCTCCGGGAACATTTTCCTGCAAGGTCCATTGAAGGAGATCGCCCCAGGCTTCATACTTCGGCAATGCGACTTTTGGAATCTGCAAATGCGACAGCGATTCACTGTGGGTTTGAATTCCAATTTCCTTATCGCGAACCTTAAACTTGAAGACAGGGTCTTTGTATTTCTTTACTTTTTCAGGCCATTCGCTGATCAGCTTCCAGTTCTTTGGATCAAAATTCAGTTTTAATCGCTCGTACTGTTCCTGAAGTG
>DASWTM010000093.1:0-12391 GCA_036402115.1 Chryseosolibacter sp. | reverse complement strand
CAAAAACAAAGAGCGGATCTCTTATCGGGTAGATGTTGTCAAGGATCAATTCCCATCGATTGTTGTTAATAACTATAAAGATTCGATTCTTTACGAACGTGTTATCCTTGGCGGGATGATTGGTGATGATTACGGCATCACGCAGCTTTCGCTCAACTTTAAGATCACAGACGAAGATCAAAAAGAAAAAGTGACACGCTCCGTTCGGATCCCCGTTTCACGAAATCAACTTCAGCAAAGTTTCTTTTACAACTGGTCTGTTGATTCGCTCGACCTACAGCCTGGCGACAACCTGGAATATTACTTGCAGGTCTGGGACAACGATGGCGTTAACGGTCGGAAGTCAACCCGCTCCGCAACCTATGATTTTGTTGTTCCGAGTCATGATGAATTAGTAACGCAGATTTCGAAATCTCAGTCACAAACTCAACAGCAAATTAACAAGAGCACCGAGAAGGCTACGAAACTTCAAGATCAGATTGAGCAGGCAAACCAAAAGATAAAGGGCAAACAAACCCTCGACTGGCAAGACAAGAAAATGCTGGAAGATATCATTCAGCAAAAGACAGGTCTCGACCAGATGGTGCAGCAACTTCAGGAGCAAAACAAGATGCTTGAAGACAAGAAGGACGCATTCACCGAACAGGACGAACGCATTAAACAGAAGGCAGAGCAATTGAAAAAGTTAATGGACGAATTGCTCGATGAAGAAACCAAAAAACTTTTTGAAGAACTGCAGAAACTTCTGAACGAAAACCAGGACGTTTCACAGATCCAGAAGCTTCTGGACAAGATGAACCAGAACACCAATAATCTGGAAAAAGAACTGGAACGTACACTGGAACTATTCAAACAACTGCAATACGATTTCAAGCTTGATCAAACGGTCAAGGATTTGAAGAAGCAGGTTGAAGAGCAAAAAGAATTGTTAAGTAAGACGGAAGAACTTGAGAAAGAGTTAAAAGACAATAAGAATAACAAGGACAGCAAGTCAGATAAATCAAAAGAAAATAACTCAGACAAAAACAAAGACGGACAGAAGTCTGACAAGGAAAATGCGGATAACAAAGATGGAGAGTCAAAAGAAGGAGATAAGAGCGAAGGCGATCAGAAGGAGGGCGACAAGCAAAACAGCGATCAAAAGGATCAGCAGTCGGGTGATAAAAACGCTAAGAAATCCGAGAACGAAAGGTTAGCCGAAGAGCAACAGAAGCTTCAGGAAGAATTTCAGAAGACAAAAGAACAATTAGAGGAGCTCGAAAAATTGAGCGAAGAGTTGGATATGAATGAAGAGCTTCCGGATGACCAGAAGACTGACGAGATTCAGAAAGAACAGCAAAACAGTAAAGACCAGCTTCAACAGAATCAGCCATCGAAGTCAAAAGCTCCTCAGAAGAACGCTATCCAAAAAATGCAACAGATGCAGGAGGCAATGGAAGGCATGCAGAATTCCATGATGATGGAAATGGATCAGCAAAATCTCGAGTCCCTCCGTCAGATACTCCACGGCCTCGTGAAACTTTCGTTTGATCAGGAGGGCCTGATGAAAGAGTTTAACGAACTGCAGCAGAGCGATCCACGGTTTAACTCGTTGGCACAGAATCAGTTAAAGTTAAAGGATGATGCTAAAGTGTTGGAAGACAGCCTCTTATCTCTCGGTAAGAAGGATCCGATGATGGGTTCATTCATCACCAAAGAGATCGGTGAGCTCAACAATCATATGGAGAAAGCGATCGAAGCAAATCGTGAGCGCAGAAGACCACAAGCCTCAAGTGAGATGCAGATGACGATGACGTCAATCAATAATCTTGCGTTGATGTTGGATGATCATTTCGACATGATGATGCAGATGATGGCCAACGCTAAACCATCGATGAAGAAAGGCAAACCACAGAAGGGCCAGAAAAGTCTTGGTGAAATGCAGCAACAACTGAATCAGAAAATTCAGGAGTTAAAGAATAGCGGCAAGACTGGTCGCCAGTTGTCTGAGGAGTTAGCGGAGATGGCAGCCGAACAAGAGCGGATCAGACGCGCGCTCCAGGAGATGCAGGACAAGATGAAGGATGAGGGTAAGATGCCTGGCGGAGATCTTCCATCTAAAATGGAACAAACTGAAATGGATCTCGTGAACAAGAATATTACGGAGCAAATGATCAGACGCCAGAAGGAAATTCTTACACGTCTTCTTGAGACAGAGAAGTCAATGCGCGAACAAGACATGGATGAGGAGCGGAAAGGCGAGACCGCCAAGGATTACGAAAAAGAAATCCCTAAGGCATTTGAAGAATATTTGCGACTCAAAGAAAAAGAAGTAGAATTGCTGAAAACCATTCCGCCAAAACTTTATCCTTATTATAAAAAGGAAGTGAATGAGTATTTCAAGCGAATGGGAACAGAGGAATAATTCAGGGCTTTCATGAACACGATTAGTATCCAGGTACCGTCAATGGTTGAGAACATCCGAATGATTGAATCATTCATTGACAACGCAAAGGAGAAATTTCATCTGGACGATGACATTTACGGAAACATCATGATCGCTGTGACCGAAGCTGTGAACAATGCCATCAAGCACGGCAACAATAACAACAAGTCTAAGAACGTACACCTGAGTCTGGCGCTGGATGAAAGCGTAATTAAGTTTGTGGTGAAGGATGAAGGAGACGGATTCAACTACGATAGCCTACCAGATCCAACCTCACCGGAAAATCTTGAAAAACCAGGTGGCCGCGGAATATTCCTGATGAAGCACCTTTCGGATGAGGTTGCTTTCCGCGACAATGGGAGAACAGTTGAATTAAGCTTCTACATGAATGCCTGATGGCGTCAGTAAATTTCTTTTCACAAACATTACCTTTTAAAGTCCCGTTCCCCCGCAAGACTGCCAGCTGGATCAAATCAGCGGTGTTAAAAGAAAAGCATTCTTTACAGGAGCTCAATTTTATCTTCTGTACAGATCAGGAGCTCCATCAGATAAACCTGGAATATCTTAACCACGATACCCTTACCGACATAATAACGTTCGATAACAGCGAAACCCAGGGCGTGATTGAAGGAGACATATATATCAGCGTTGAAAGGGTGCGGGAAAACGCGGAGGTATTTAAGAAGGCGTTCGACAATGAGCTACATAGAGTGATGATCCACGGAGTCCTTCACCTTCTGGGGTACCAAGACAAAACTTCAAGCCAGAAGAAGGCAATGCGCGATAAAGAAGATTTCTACCTCGGCAAATATCCTGTATAGGTGAAGCGATTCGGAAAGCGTTTGGGATCAATTAAGTAGACCTACCCAAAGAGTTTCCATCAAATGTTCTTAACTACCGCGTTCTGTAGTTCCAATCAATTCCATCCTCCGTAGCCTCTCATTAACCCTCATGTTGGGACAGTATTCATCAGATACCGACATACGTCTTGAGTAACGTGAATATTGTCGGTGTTCGGGGATTCAGCTTTCGCGCCAGTGATTGCGTGGAATGTCTCCAAGCAGTCGAATCGCGGTGGTAGTAGAACATCGAGGCCGGCAGTGAGGTAAAGGGCAACCACAAACTGCTCACCCTGTCGAACTCGGAACCGGCAAGCAGTGTTACCCCAGCATTGAGATTTCACTTCGATGTGCATTGTGCAACAAACCGGACTTCCTTATCTATCTTTGTGTAAGGGTTCCACGTGAAACAACTAGCGTCATATTAACCCACAAGCGGACCGTTCCACGTGAAACCTTTTGTGGATATGTGGACAAATTTTGTGGGCAAGTTTTGGTTCCACGTGAAACTTTTTTGAAAACACCTGAATTCAAATAGAATGTTTAACGAGTACGATGTAATAGTGGTGGGAGCGGGTCATGCCGGCTGTGAAGCAGCGAATGCAGCTGGTGCAATGGGCTCAAAGGTTCTATTGGTAACAATGAACATGAACACTATAGCCCAGATGTCATGCAACCCCGCAATGGGCGGTGTAGCAAAGGGCCAAATAGTGCGTGAAATAGACGCCCTGGGGGGAATGTCAGGAATTGTGTCTGACAAATCCATGATCCAGTTTCGAATGCTCAATATGTCAAAGGGGCCAGCCATGTGGAGCCCGCGAACACAGAACGACCGCATGAGATTTTCAGAGGAATGGCGACTAACCCTGGAGCAGTCTCCAAATGTCGATTTCTGGCAGGAGATGGTGGGAGAGATCCTTGTCAAGGACGGAAGGGCAGTCGGAATCAAGACCAATCTAGGAATTCAGATAAAGGCTAAAGCGGTTGTACTCACAAATGGAACCTTCCTTAATGGAAAAATCCACATCGGAGAGAAAAACTTCGGTGGTGGAAGGGCGGCAGAGAAATCTGCTACGGGAATCACTGAACAACTAGTCAGGCTCGGATTCGAATCGGGTAGAATGAAAACCGGAACTCCTCCACGAGTAGACGGTCGCAGTCTTGACTATTCCAAAATGGAAGAACAGAAAGGTGACGAAAACCCATCCAAATTCTCCTTCTCCGATACAAAACCCCTGGACAAACAAGTCAGCTGCTGGATTACCTATACGAACGACTCCGTCCACACTGAACTTCAAAAAGGGTTTGACAAGTCACCAATGTTCCAAGGACGCATCAAAGGTTTGGGACCGCGGTACTGCCCATCTATTGAAGACAAGATCAATAGGTTCGCAGAAAGGGAAAGACACCAAATTTTCGTGGAACCAGAAGGATGGAATACAGTTGAAATCTACGTCAATGGCTTTTCAACCTCTTTACCAGAAGATGTCCAGTACAGTGCGCTGACAAAAATACCAGGATTTGAAAAGGCAAAAATGTTTCGGCCCGGGTACGCAATTGAATATGATTTCTTCCCACCGACTCAACTTAAAATGAGCCTGGAAACACACCTTGTGGAGAATCTGTTCTTTGCAGGCCAAATCAACGGTACAACTGGCTACGAAGAAGCTGCATGTCAAGGCCTGATGGCGGGAATCAATGCTCACAACAAAGTACATGAGAAGGACCCGTTCATACTGAAAAGGTCCGAAGCTTATATCGGTGTGCTTATAGATGACCTAGTTAATAAAGGCACCCAGGAACCTTACCGGATGTTTACCTCACGAGCAGAGTATCGAATCCTGCTGCGACAAGACAATGCCGACCTCCGCCTCACGGAATACGGACATAAACTTGGATTGGCCACAGACCAAAGAATGAATAAACTTGTGGATAAGAAAGCAGATATCGCATCCTTAATTAAAGAGTTGAACAAAGTCCGAATTGAGCCAGAATCAATCAACCAAGGTCTTGCAGCGCTAAATACTGCAACCATATCAGAAAAAATTCCTGTCATCAACCTTCTAAGGCGTCCGCATGTCGGGATCAATGAATTAAAGAAACTTGACTCAGGACTAAAATCCATGATTGAGAAATACCCCGATGAAGTAGCAGAACAAGCTGAGATTCATATTAAGTACGAAACCTATATAGACCGAGAACAAAAACTCGCAGAGAAAATAGGCAACCTTGAAAACTTCAAGATCTTACCCGATTTCGATTACGACAGAGTGAAGGCACTTTCGTCCGAAGCTCGCGAGAAACTCAAACGCATCAAACCCGAGACCATTGGGCAGGCATCTCGCATCAGTGGTGTCTCCCCATCCGACATCTCAGTCCTAACAATATACCTCGGCAAATAATGTATTCTGTAACTGAGTGCCCGATCTGTTCAGGCCAGCAATTCATCGCATTAGGTAAAGCCACAGACTATACAGTTTCACACGAAACCTTTCAGCTCTCTAAGTGCATGAGCTGTGATTTCCTACTCACGTCTCCGCGCCCAGAACACGATAAGCTCGGTAGATATTATGAGTCACCTCAGTATATATCTCACGTTGCGAAAGCGACAACGCTGTTCGATAAACTCTATGAGGCGACTAGAGAATTCGCCTTGTCATGGAAGTTAACTCTGGTTAAGAAATTTGCTGAATCTTCTCAAGCCCACATCCTTGACTACGGATGCGGCACCGGCTTCTTTTTGAAAAAGATGAAAGAAAATGGTTTCAATATTGCAGGTGTCGAACCATCAATGACCGCACGAAAGACAGCCGAAAACCTAACATCCGCTCCGATTCACGCAACGATCGAAGACATCACCCAGAAGTTTCACGTGATCACGCTCTGGCATGTACTTGAACATGTCAGTAACTTGAATGAGCTTATTACACAACTCAAGGCGCGACTGCAGCAAGGAGGAACGTTAATTATCGCTGTTCCGAATTACAAAAGTCACGATGCCACCAAGTACGGAATGCAATGGGCCGGCTTCGATGTTCCGCGACATCTTTGGCACTTCGAACAAAAAACAATGCAACGACTCCTCGCTAACCATCAATTCAAATTGGTCGAAACAATTCCTATGAAACTTGATGCGCTATATGTGAGTATGCTCAGCGAAAAGTACCGCGCACGCAAACAATCAATTCTTACTTTCGCGAAAGGGCTCATGACAGGCCTTCTCTCAAATCTTGCTGCAACAAACAAAAACTATTCAAGCATCATTTACATCGCACGCCACGAATGAAACTAAAGTATCTTCTTCCAACACTCATCTCAATCTTATTTGTAGCCGCCTGCGCAAGACAAAGTTCACCCACCGGAGGACCAAAAGATACAATACCTCCTAAGTTAGTTTCTACCAATCCAAAGAACGAGCAAACAAACTTCAGCGGAAGCTTTGTAGAACTAGAATTCAATGAGTTTCTTAACCTCAATGCTGCTAAGGAACAAATCATTATCACTCCATCGATCGGCAAGGAATACAAAATAACTTCTAAGAAGAATACCGTCACGATCGATCTGAACACTAACCTTGACCCCAACACAACCTATACAATCAATTTCCGCGAAGCAATCCAAGATATTACCGAACGCAATCCAGTCAGAAATTTAAAACTAGCATTCAGTACTGGACCCTATGTCGACTCCTTATCTATCCAAGGAAAAGTCACGGACCTCCTAACGACAAAAGAATTGAAAGATGTCACGGTCGCCCTACAGCATTACCATGACACGCTTAACATCGTTGACTACCCTTCGTTTTACTTCACACGCTCAGATGAAAAAGGAAACTTTAAACTCGATTACATCAAGCCGGGTCTGTATCAACTCTACGCATACATTGACAAAAACAAAAACCTGATCGTTGACCCTCGCAACGAAGCCTACGGATTCATCGCTAAACCGATCAACCTTGAGAAAGACACCACCCGAATTCAAATCAAAACCGTTAAGCTTGACACTCGGGCCCTAAAGATCACAAGTGCAAGACCATACAACACATACTTCAACATCAAAACAAACAAATACCTGACGCAGCATACGATCACCGCTGCGGACAAACGGGATCTCAGCTACTACTACGGAGAAGATCAATCGAACATCAGACTCTACAACACTTTCCCTGACAAAGACAGTCTTGAAATCAGACTCATCGCAGCCGACAGCTCCGGATCAAGGATCGACACGACTATGTTTGCAAAGTTCCGAAAGGAGCAAAATATTGAGAAGGAAAAATTCACAATGAATGTTGCTGAAGCGTCAGTCAACGCCCGAATTGGCACCATAAAAATTCGCTATACTTTCAATAAACCAGTAGACTCGTTTAACCTCGACAGCATCTATATCCGCAAAGACAGTCTGAACACGATACGCTTCAGCTCGAACGATGTAAGCTGGGACTCCCTCACAAACTCATTCTCAATTACCAAAACAGTCGACAAAAAGCTTTTTCTGATTGAAGAACCGGATACAGAGAACCGCTCGACAAAGCCGAAAGACACCACTCAAGCAATCAAACCTATTAACGAACTTCTCAGCCGCAAAGCAGCCTTTCTTAGCGTGGAGGGTGACTCGTCTACATCACTAAGGCAAAAACTCGATATCGCTCAACCTTCATCGCTATCTGAAATTGTTTATGAAGTGCAGACAAAAAATCCATCAATCCTCGTTCAACTACTAAACAAGGAATTCAAGGTGCTTCGCCAAACAACAAACAATAAAGGAAGCTTCAACGACCTCCCAGCCGGTGATTACATCCTACGATACGTCATTGACAACAACCAAAACCAACGCTGGGATCCAGGCAATTATCTTCGAAGACAAGAACCAGAAAAGGTCTATTATGCTGCAGACCCAAAAGGAGCGATCATCCGACCGTTGAAAGCAAACTGGACTTTGGAGCTCGATCCAATGTTGATAAGTGACTGACAACTCTGTGGATAGAATTGCAATGTCTGGGCAAAACAGACAAAAGCCTCATAGAAATCAAATCTATCAACATTCATGTAGACAACTACGTACCTATGAACAGACGTCCACAATCGAAAATACCCACATCAACGTTATTCACACTACCAGGAATTGTTGATAAACTTGTAAACCGCTGATGTTTAAAGATTTGATTTAGTACATTCGCTAACAAACGATTAACACGAGAAGGGAACGGATATTTATCAACATTTGAACATGACTAATTATACTTATTATATTATATATATAATACTAATAATAAGAAAGGCAGGATTCTTCATAGCTTCTCTTTGCCTTGTATCCATTAGTCTCTTAGCTCAGAACTTGCCTGACATTCAACTTGCCAACGAATATTTTATTAAAGGCGATAAGAAGAAGGCCGTTGAGTTATATCGGGATCTCTCAAAATCTGATGCCAACATCCCGCTTATCCACAACAATTATTTGACGGTCATGTTGGATTTGGGCATGTACGATGATGCGCAGAGTTATTTAAAAAAAATTTCGAAAAAGGAACCTGACAACATGCAGTACCGACTGGATGTCGGTATCGTCTACGTTAGGTCTGGGGATCTCACAAAGGCTGATAAGTATTTTCGCGAAATAATTTCGGAAATGCGCGACAACGTGCAGCAAGCTAAAATGATGTCGGATTATCTCGCAGCCCGGTCGCTGATTGAATATTCAATTCTTGCGTTGACGGAATCAAGACAATACCTCGGTAATCCATTCTTATTTTGCCTCGACCTCGCAATGCTTTACCGGATTCAGGGACAGCAAGACAAGATGGTGCAGGAATACCTGAGTTACGTAACCCAGAGTTCGGCAAATATCCAATATGTTAAAAACGTAATGCAAGCGCTTTTAAGCAAGCCTGAGGAATTGGAGTCCCTGGAGCGGTTGCTTTACGATAAAGTTCAACAGAACCCCGATGTGGAAGTCTACTCGGATCTTTTAATCTGGGTCACCATGCAGCAGAAAAATTTCTATGCATCCTTCATCCAGGCGCGAGCGTACGATAAGCGCTACAAAAAAGAAGGTGAGAAGTCGCTCGAAGTTGCCAGGGTTGCTCTCGACAACGAAGATTTCGATAACGCATCGAAGATTTACCGGTATGTGATTCGCGAGTTTCCAAACAGTCCAAACCATATGATGGCCAGGTTAGGATTGATCAGGACGCGCGAGTCGAGAGTCAAAAAAACTTTTCCGGTCAACGCTGACTCGGTTCGCGTACTGATATCCGATTACCAAAAGTTTATTGAAAAGTATCCGGACAACGTCAACTCGCTCGAAGCGACTAGGAGTGAAGCTTTACTGCATGCGAACTACCTGGACGAAAAAGATGAAGCAATCAAAATTCTAAACTCGCTCATCGCCAATCCGCGGGCGTCCTTGTATCTAAAATCGAAGGCAAAGCTTGACCTTGGCGACATCTATCTGATCAAAGGTGAGCCGTGGGAATCGACTTTACTTTATTCCCAGGTCGAAAAAACACAGAAAGAAAATCCGGTCGGCTATGAAGCGAAGTTGCGAAACGCAAAATTGTCCTACTACAAAGCGAACTTCAGACTCGCGCAGGAGCACCTCGATATTTTAAAAGAAGCAACAACGCGTGAAATTGCAAATGATGCGATGGAACTCAGTATGCGCATCAAGGAGAATATTGCCTTTGATTCGGCAGGTGAAGCGCTAACGCAGTTCGCAGCTGTGGAATTGTTACTTTATCAGAACAAACAGGACGAAGCCCTTCAGCAACTTCAGCATTTGAAGGAAGGCCAGATCGTCAAGCCAGGCCAGCAGCCAACGGCTTTTAGCAATCAAACTATTCTTGACGATGTCTATTGGCTTGAAGCAAATCTCCGAATGAAACGCGGTGACTTTGAAGCATCATTGAAATTGCTTGATCGGATTTTAAAGGAATACCCGGACGATATTTTGTCGGACGATGCCTATTTCCTCCAAGCCGAGATCTATGAGCGTCAGCTTAAGAACAAAGAAAAAGCAATGGAGTTTTACCGCGAATTCCTCAACAAGTATCCCGGAAGTGTTTATGCTGCCGAGGCGCGGAAGCGGTTCAGAACGTTACGCGGTGACTTCGCTAGCGAATCCGAGCCGGTAATTAACTAGCTACGCCAAATCTTTTATGCTCAAAACAGCAGACATCGTCTTAATGAATGAGACAAAATGTTGCACGCGAGTTTCAACAACCTCGATTCCGGTAGGTGTGATTCGATAATATTTTCTCATCCGTTTTCCGATCATGACAACTTCCGTTTTGAGCAGCCCATTCTTCTCCATCCGATGAAGGGTGGGATAAAGCGCACCTTCAGTTAAATTGATTGTGTTAGTCGACAACTCACGCACGCGCTGTACGAGTTCATAGCCATACATCTTTCCATAATCGGCTAACACTTTCAGTACAATAGTCTGCAGCGAGCCTTTCAATAGTTCAGGGGAGTGGTTCACAATTCAAACATAGAAATCTTATGCATAAGACACCACCATTTATTTGGTATTTTTCAGGCTGTTTAAAGTGGCTCTAGGGTGTCATTAAGCTTTATAAGCCCTGTTTCGATAATTTTAGCGGTAATTCCTCCCAAGCCCCGCATTGCATTATAGCCCCCATGCCCTAAATTCTCTTCCATTCTTGAACACGGGTGACAGTCACCAGAGTATTCGAGCACCGCTTCCCCGATTCTAAATCGCTTGCCCTTGAGCGAATGAAGATTGATGCCAGCAACGACAATGTTCCTCCTCGTTAGCCGTGGATCGATATGTTGTTTGCCAAGAAATGAAGCGATTGAGCTTAAATGCTCTTGCTGAATAAGAGTCACTTGTCGTGCGCTGCCGCTTTTCTGGTGCCGATCTCCTTGAAGACCTTTGTTCCCGAAGGCCACCACTTCAGGCAGTTCGGCCATTGGCGACCTTCGTTCTGGCCTTACACCAATCCAGATGACTCGACCTGGCTTCGCAAAGTTTTCAAATAGTTCTTTGAAATCCATGGCACAAAGATAACTCAGGCAAAGCCCTTGTTAAGCGGCAATAATTCCCCATCGGTTGAACTATACCGGCAGGAACGGGAATTTTCGCTTTATCCATCCACGATCAATCCGGTTGGCGTGAAAATATTCTTAAATACTCTGCATGCATACTAATATTTTTTTACCTTCGCTAACCGACTGAAAACGTATGCGCAGAGAGGAAACCGTAGACTTTAACATCAAAGCCGCATGGCACGCGATCGCGCGGATGTACAATCAGCAGGCTAGTAAGTATGATATCACGATGTCCATGGGCTTCGTTCTTCTAAACATTAACTCGGAAGAAGGCACACCGGCCACGAAGATTGCTCCGCTGATGGGACTGGAGGCACGCAGCCTGACGCGGCTGCTTAAGAACATGGAGGAGAAGGGTCTCATCTATCGGGAAGCCGATCTTTCTGATAAACGGATGGTGCGAATAGCGCTGACAAAGGAAGGAAAAAAGAAAAAAGAAAAGTCGCGGGAAGTTGTGCTGCGATTTAATGAGGTGATTCGCGAGAAAATTGAGGCAGAGCAGTTGAAAAATTTTTTCGAGGTGCTGCAGAAGATCACCCGCATTATTGAAAAGAATACTATTTACGACAAAATACCTTCGCTCAACGACAAAAAAATATGAATCGAACGATCCGCAAAGTTGCAGTGCTTGGCTCTGGCATCATGGGCTCCCGCATTGCTTGTCACTTCGCCAACATTGGTGTGGAAGTCCTGTTGCTTGACATTGCACCCAAAGAACTTAATGAGGAAGAAAAGAAAAAAGGATTGTCACTCGACAGTCCGGCTGTAAAGAATAGAATAGTTCAAGGCGCTTTTGAATCGACACTAAAGTCAAATCCGGCTCCGTTATATAACAAGCGATTCGCTTCGCGGATTAAGCTCGGGAATTTTACGGACGACATGGCAAAGATCAAGGACTACGATTGGACTATCGAAGTTGTTGTTGAAAATCTCGAGATCAAAAAGCAGGTTTATACGGAAGTAGAAAAACATAGGAAGCCAGGTACGCTGATTACGTCTAACACATCAGGCATTCCAATTCACTTGATGGCGGAAGGCAGAAGCGAAGATTTCCAAAA
>DASWTM010000092.1:0-8416 GCA_036402115.1 Chryseosolibacter sp. | reverse complement strand
CACAAGGTTTTATGCAAAGGTGAGAAATGATGACCAACTTGCCCATCACTTTGCCACTGTCGATTGGGACCATCATACTCCGGTTATTGTTAAGTTTTGGTCCATGATCCTTCACGGTGAGCTAGGGTATAAAGGAAATCCGCTCGCAAAGCATCTTCCTATGAAATTGACCAAAGCTGACTTTGAGCGATGGTTGTTGCTCTTCACTAACACCGTGGACGAACTGTTTAGTGGTGCCAAAGCCGAGGAGGCAAAACAACGCGCGCAGATCATCGCATCGATGTTTCAATTTAAGATGAACATTTCACAACTGGATTGATTCCCTCCCAATACGTTCGTTTCCCTGGACTTTCGTTTCAATCTTTGGGTTTGAATTTTGGATCTTGGAATTTGGACTTTGGCTTTTTGAATTTGGTCCGCGATAGCTATCGGTTTTGGAATCTGGAATTTCGATTTACACCTACTTTGACTCGATCCTGGTCGAATGCAACATCTTCACCTTCCATGCGCCCTTCTCTTTAACGAACACAGCGGACTCCAGCCACTTGATTGTTCTGTCCTGATTGTTGGCATGAATATCAGCACGATTATGATAGCTCACAAAAGCCATTTTATCGGTTGCTTCGCTTTGAAAGAAGTCAAAAGTATTCACGCGTTTAAAATCATCAGGACGTTTTTTTGACAGGTAGAGGCGAATAGTATCGATTGTCCAGACTTCACCATCTTCGAGTAGTTTAAAATCGCTCGTCACAACGCTTTCGATTTTCGACATGCTCCCTTCGGAAAGACCATCGAATATTTGTTCGATAATTTGTTCTGGCTTTAGCGATTTAGTCTGAGCTGAAGTAACAGTGGAGATTAAAACGAGAATTACAGCGGTTAAGAAGTGTTTCATAACGGTTCTTTATGTTAAGTTATAAAGAACATCCAGCTTAAAAAATTCAGCCGTCCCGTTACGCTGGTGCCGCGTGAGCGATCGGAACGGCACCCCGCACCGCGATGGCTTGCGCATCGGGGGAGGAGTATAGTGGAGAGCGCGACCCCGCGGGGGAGATTGGTCGATCAAGGGCGGATCGGTTCTGGTTTCGCTGCTCTTCTTACAACGGGTGCGCTGGAGGGGCACGCCCAAATCGCAAACTGTCCATCCTGACAAAAATCAGCTTTTCGCCTTACGTCAATCAGGTAGCAGATCGCCTGGGACATCTACTTTTAACACGAGAAAAAAAATCGGGTCAAAATCCCCTTCGTGTATGCAAGTAGAAAAGTTTAGTTACGACAACAAAATTGTTAAGGCGTTTATGATCGCCACGGTGATCTTCGGACTCGTGGGCATGTTGGTCGGGTTGACGGCAGCGATTCAGCTGGTGTACCCCATCTTTAATTTTGATACGCAATACACTACGTTCGGCCGGATCAGGCCATTGCATACCAATGCGATCATTTTTGCATTCGTTGGCAACGCTATGTTTGCCGGTATCTACTATTCGATGCAACGTCTGCTCAAGACACGCATGTTTAGCGACCGGCTGAGTTGGATTCATTTCTGGGGTTGGCAACTTATCATCCTCGCAGCCGCGATCACGCTTCCGCTGGGGATGACAACATCGAAGGAATACGCTGAACTCGAGTGGCCGATCGATATTGCCATCACCGTCATCTGGGTTGTGTTCGGATGGAATATGATCGGAACAATCATCAAACGCAGGGAGCGACACATGTATGTTGCGATCTGGTTTTACATTGCAACCTTTATAACGGTAGCGGTACTGCACGTTGTGAACTCATTCGAGATGCCGGTTACTCTCTTTAAAAGTTATTCGTGGTACGCGGGTGTCCAGGATGCGTTGGTGCAGTGGTGGTATGGTCATAACGCAGTGGCCTTCTTTCTGACAACACCTTTTCTCGGATTGATGTACTACTTCTTGCCGAAAGCGGCAAACCGACCTGTCTTCTCATACAGACTTTCGATCATTCACTTCTGGTCGCTGATCTTTATTTACATCTGGGCCGGGCCTCATCACCTGTTATACACTACGTTGCCTGATTGGGCACAATCACTTGGGGTGGTATTCTCAATTATGTTGATCGCTCCATCATGGGGTGGGATGCTGAACGGGCTGTTGACACTTCGTGGTGCCTGGGATAAAGTTCGCGAAGATGTTGTGCTGAAGTTCATGGTTGTAGCGGTAACGGCATACGGTATGGCTACACTGGAGGGTCCGCTGTTGTCGTTGAAAAACGTTAATGCAATAGCGCATTTCACAGACTGGATCGTAGCACACGTTCACGTGGGCGGACTAGGCTGGAATGGTTTCATGATTTTCGCGGTGTTGTATTGGGTGATCCCACGCATGTGGAATACAAAACTTTACTCTACTAAATTGGCCAACACACATTTCTGGTTGGGTACGCTTGGAATTATTTTCTATGCGTTGCCGATGTACGTGTCGGGTGTTGTTCAGAGCCTGATGTGGAAGGAATTCAATCCGGAGGGTTTCCTGGTTTACAAGAACTTCCTTGAAACAACGGTTGCGATACTGCCTCTGCACGGACTGCGTGCGTTGGGTGGAGCATTTTACCTGGCGGGTGCTTTCATCATGACCTATAACCTGATCAAAACAGCATACTCCGGTAGCTTCATTGCCAACGAAGAAGCCGAAGCTGCACCACTCGCGAAAGAGTATGTTGCATCGCAGGGCGGATGGCATCACAGACTTCTCGAGCATAAACCGGTACTCTTTACCGTATTGACGCTCGTAGCAATTCTGATCGGTGGTGCTATCGAAATGATCCCAACGTTCCTCATCAAATCCAATGTACCGACTATCACCAGCGTAAAACCATACACTCCGCTAGAACTTCATGGACGTGACATTTACATCCGCGAAGGCTGCGTGAACTGTCACACACAAATGGTGAGACCATTCCGTTCTGAGACTGAGCGCTACGGTGAATATTCAAAGTCGGGTGAATTTGTTTACGATCATCCGTTCCTCTGGGGCTCGAAGCGCACAGGACCGGATCTCGCCCGCATGAATGGAAAATATTCAAACACCTGGCATTACAATCACATGCTTGCGCCAGATGCTGTGTCAACCGGATCGATCATGCCAGCTTATCCATGGCTGTTCGAACAATCGATCGACAAATCGCAGACTGCCGGAAAGATCGGTGCCCTTCGTACAGTAGGGGTACCGTATGAAGAAGGATACGAGGAGTTCGCCAATGATGATCTTGATAAGCAGGCGCAGGAAATCACCGGCACATTGAAGGCAGATGGAATTGAAGTGGCGGAAGATGCCGAAATCATTGCACTCATCGCTTACCTGCAACGCCTCGGAAAAGATATTAAAGGAGAGAAAACTGCATCAACCAGTAACCAGTAATCAATAATCGTATGTATAAGAACGTATTGCAAAGCATTGATAACATCGCCATCTGGCCCGTGATATCGTTTGTCATATTCTTCATTTTCTTCTTGTGCCTGTTGCTTTGGGTTTTCACAGTTGACAAAAAGTTTGTGGCGCGAATGGAACAACTTCCTTTCGAGAATAAGAATGAAAAGGATACCACTGAAAAGTTAACGTTATGAAAAAGTTGATTGTAGTTGTATTGGGTTTGCTCCTGTCAGCAACTGCCTCTGCGCAAGGATTGAGTACAAAGGCGTTCTGGAATGATCCGATTAATCACCCGATGGCACCATTCATACTTGTGTCCGCATTTGTGTTTGTTGTTTTGATTTTGGTGGTCATTGTGGCGTTGGTGTTGCTGCGCGCATTCAATATGCTGGTTGAACAAGCCGCTCGCGAACGGGCTAAGGCCCTTGGCATTGAGTATAAGCCCAAGCCATCATGGCTTTCGCGTTTTTCACAATCGCTCAATGCATCTGTTCCCATTGAAAATGAGAACGACATTGACATGGGTCACGACTTCGATGGTATTCGCGAACTTGACAACCACTTGCCCCCATGGTGGAAATGGTTGTTCTACGCAACGATTGGCTGGAGTGCAGTCTATATCATATTGTTTCACTTTTCAGGATCGCTTCCGCTAACACAAGAGGAATACGAGGAGGAGATTGCAGTAGCGGAAGAGGCGAAACGCGCTTACCAGGCGAGTCAACCGCAGGCTGTTATCAACGTAGAAACACTTGAATTTACGGCTGACGCTGAAATCATTGCCAGTGGAAAGAGTGTTTTTGCAGATAACAACTGTGGATCGTGTCACCGCGCTGACGGTGGTGGAAACACAATCGGTCCAAACCTCACCGATGAATATTGGCTGCACGGTGGAGATGTGAAGAAAGTCTATACAACAATCAAAGACGGTTTCGTAGAGAAGGGTATGCCTGCCTGGGGTAAGGCACTAAGTCCGAAGGAAGTGCGTGACGTAACATTTTATGTGATGAGTCTGCAAGGCTCTAATCCGGCAGATGCGAAAGCACCACAGGGAGAACTGTTCAAGACTGAAGTTCAAAAAGCTGATACGGTGAAAGCCCGCGCAAGCTTGTAGTATGCACGGTGGAGTGAGTTACAACATCCGGGAAGAACGACTTCTAAAGTCGACCGCCAAGAGTATTGTTGCCGCGGATGAATTCCGAAACAGTATCTCGACCGTTGACGAGAAGGGAAAACGGGTATGGATATATCCGAAAAAGCCATCCGGGAAATTTCATAACTGGCGGATTGTTGTAACTACCATACTGCTGACAATGCTGTTCAGCGGACCAATCATCACCATTGAGGGGCGTCCGTTATTCCTGTTCAACATATTCGAGCGCAAGTTTGTACTGTTCGGGCAAGTTTTCTGGCCTCAGGACTTTGTGCTGTTAGCCATCACGTTGATCACGTTCTTTGTTTTTATCATCTTATTTACCGTGGTATATGGCCGCGTTTGGTGTGGCTGGATGTGCCCGCAGACACTGTTCATGGAAATGGTGTTCCGCAAGATTGAATACTGGATTGAGGGCGATGCTGCTGCACAACGGAGACTCCATGCGCAGAAGTGGAATGCTGAGAAAACGGTCAAGAAGACGACTAAACATTTCATCTTCTTCTTGATTTCACTGCTGATCGCTCACACACTAATGGCGTACCTGATTGGAATTGAAGAGACGATCAATATCGTAACACATTCGCCAGCCGATCATCTGGCGGGCTTTATCGGGCTTCTCGTATTCACCGGAATTTTTTATGCGCTATTCGCGAAGTTTAGGGAACAGGCTTGCATTGCGGTGTGCCCTTACGGCAGATTGCAAGGCGTGTTGCTGGTGAAAGACTCAATAGTAGTGGCGTATGACTGGCTACGCGGTGAGCCAAGAGGTCATCTCAAAAAGAACCAGGTAGAGCAGAAATTACAGGGCGATTGTATTGATTGCAAACTTTGCGTTCATGTTTGTCCAACAGGCATTGATATTCGCAATGGAACACAACTTGAATGTGTGAACTGCACGGCCTGTATCGATGCATGTGATGACGTCATGCTGAAAATCGGAAAGCCAACCGGGCTGATTCGTTATGCGTCTTACAATTCAATTAAGGAAGGAGTACAAAAAATTCTGACGGGCCGTGTTATCGGTTATTCATTTGTACTGATAGCGTTACTCGGCATTTTGAGCTTTACGTTAGCGACACGTTCCGATGTGAAGACAACTGTGCTGAAAGTACCAGGAACTTTGTATCAGCGCACTCCGGACGGTTTTGTCACCAACCTTTATAATATTGAGTTTCTTAATAAAACGTTTGAAGGTGTCAATCTCGAGGCAAAAATTGAATCGCCAGCTCACGCAATACTCGAGCGGGTAGATGGAAATGCCCTTGAAGTTCCGGCTGAAGGACTCCTTAAGTCAGTGTTCTTCATTAAGATCCCAACAGAAGAGGTGGTCAGCGCCAGGACGATTGTCAAAATCGGTGTCTATCAGAGCGGAAAAAAAATTCAAACGGTCAAAGTGAAATTTATCGGTCCCGTTACAAAAGCAACGGATGTAAAGAGCCGTCTTGAAGATGAACAGCAACAAAAAAACTAAGATATGAATTGGGGTAAATGGATTGTCGTGGCGTTTCTTTTTTTCGCAACCTTTATTGGCGGTCTGGTGACGGTTTGCATGCGCCAAAGCGTGAACCTTGAGTCGAAAGAGTATTACAAAGAAGATCTGGCATATCAGCAACAATTGGATCGAAAATCAAACACGAACGCACTCGAAGATAAACCGCAGTTTGCAATGGAAGCAAATAAGAAGCTGCGCGTCACATTTGATCTGTTTGACGCTGTTGAGCAAGGTGAGTTGGTTTTATTTTCACCGAGCAATCCTGGCAACGATGTAAAATTTCAACTCGGCAATGACACAACATCAGAGCAGGTGTTTGACCTAACCGACATGCGCGGTGGTCATTATAAGGCACGAATGACCTGGAGCATGGGAGGAAAGGAGTTCTACATCGAAGAGACAATTTTTATCTGACATGTGGCTAACCGCACTCATACTGGGTTTTGCTTCAAGCCTGCATTGCGTGGGCATGTGTAGTCCGCTGATGATGGCAGTTACAAGATTTTCGCCACAGTCATTTCTGAACAGGCTTGTCTATAATGGTGGACGCATTGCCACATATGGCATCCTTGGAATGATGGTTGCATCGGTAGGTTTATTGTTGGCGATCCAGCAGTATCAGAACATTTTATCAATAGTTCTGGGAGTGTTTATGGTAGCCATTGCGTTGTTCCAGCTAAAAATTGAGGGCCTTGGATTTATTTCGAAGGCAACAGCCCCATTCGCCACATTCATTAAAGAACAGTTTTCATTGTTCCTCCGAAAGAAGAACCTGTTTGCAACTGGCCTTCTCGGAATGCTTAACGGACTTCTGCCCTGTGGAATGAGCTTTTTTGCCCTTACCTATTGCCTTGTCCTCAAAGGACCGATCGATGGTCTGAATTTCATGTTGCTCTTTGGTCTTGGAACGCTGCCCGCGATGCTCGGTGCCGCCTCTATCATCAGCAGCATCGTGAAAAAGTTTCAGTTGAATTTTCAAAACGTAACGGTTGCCCTTGTAGGAATTTCAGGTGTCCTGCTGATTGTACGCGTTGTCATCGATGCTGGAATCCAAGCGCATGCCGGTGGCAAAGATTTGGTTGACGTAGTGTTGTGTAGGTGAGGGCTCTCGAAGACTTAGTCGCCTTTTGTTGGTGAGAGAAACTCAAATCACGGTCACGAGAGTAGCTGTACGCAATGGCGTTAACCTTGTTGAACGAGCACGCCTACGTTCCACTGCAGCGCTAGAGGCGGAGGGTGGTCAGGAGTTATAGCCCCTCGTTACTACTTTGCTCGTCTACCTCGCTGTTGTTGTTGATGAACGACTTAAAATCATCTTCTTGCAAATTGCTTCACCGATGTGCACAGACATTGGTTGTCTATGTCGCTACGTTCCGCTGGTGAGCTAGTAGCGGAGGGCGGTCACGAGGGGCGTTACCCCTCGTGATGATATTACGCCCTTTCAGGGCTTTGATATTGCGCCCCTTTAGGGCTTCGTGTAAAAGATTTGGGATTTGCAGTCCAAGCCCCGAATGGGACGCCATCACATCACGAGGGGTGGAGCCCCTCGTGACCACTCTCCCCTCTAACTCGCTGTTATTGCTGAGAAAAACTATAATTGCTCATAAATCAATCACCTGACACAACCACCCGTCACCGCGCAACATTCCACCTCACTACCTTCTCCAACTTCGGCTGCGACTTGATTTTTATTTTGCCGCCTTCGATATCGATCAGTCCCTCATCTTTAAAGTCAGATAATACACGGATCACAGACTCGGATGCAGTCCCAACAATTTTTGCCAGATCGTCACGGGAGATCTGAATATTCTCCTTTACATCTTTTACTTGCGAGACTTTCAGTAGAGCCTCAGCCGTACGTTGCCGTACGGAGTTATAAGCTAGGTTAAGTAGTTGCTTTTCTTTCTCGGCAACTTTCTTACAAAGCATGGAGATGAACGTGGTGGAAATCGATGGCGATTGCACGAGTGTCAGAAAATCATGCTTCGGTATCACCGTTAGTTCCGAATCTTGGAGGGCAATAGCTGATTCGTTGTAATCCGTTCCATCGAGGACAGGTTCATATCCAAAAAAATCATTTTCGTTTGCAATGGCCGTGATCAGCTCTTTCCCATCGGGGTGAGATTTGAAAAGTTTAACACTACCTTTTTTCACAATATAAACATTGAGGGGCGTGTCACCTTCGGAGAAAATTTCTGTTTTTTTCTTGAATGCTTTTACTTTTTTGTCTTTGCCGAGATCGTTGATATTCAGTATGCGTCTCGCATCGTTGACAAACTCGTCAAATCCCTCTGCTGTGGATGCATAGAATTTTTGTTGAAGCTCATTTTTTTTAAGGCGTGCTTCGATGGCGTTCAGTAGATCAGTATC
>DASWTM010000091.1:0-2041 GCA_036402115.1 Chryseosolibacter sp. | reverse complement strand
GCAGGCATGATCAACTCACGGCTTGACTGATAACCAATCGCTGGAAATGCGCCAGATCCGAAATTTGTTCCATTGTCTGCTATGGAGACGTTGATCCCGCTTTCGCGGAAACCTTCGGGTTTGACATCAAGTCGAAAGTTCAGTTGAATCGAATCACCGGGCTTGAGAGCTTCGTCAAGCTTGTAAATGATGTGATGAAGATCTTGATCTTCGACTGCCAGCGTTGCCGTCCGGTCAAATCCTATGTTGTAAGTTGTTACATTTGCCGGTGCTGCAATGTGAATGGAATCAATTGCAACACTGTTTTTATTGATAAGGCGATAGGATCCTTCAATCTTCACTTCACTTGTCTCAGGAAAAATATCCACCGAAAGTGTAACGGCACTTAAATGAGGTTGCGCAGCGTTTCGGTATTGTCCATAGCGTTTTTCGTACAGTGCCTGCCGTTCCTTGCTTTCATCCGTAGTGTAGTACGAATTCTGGATGTTTGTATTGTAGAAAATAAATCCTCCAGTAAGCACAATGAGAGCGATCGCTACAACTGCGGTAACGCTTGTAGCTCTTGTAAAACGTTGACGCGCCATTCGTAATCGCAAGCGGAAGGAATTTTCTTTTCCCCGAACCCACAACACCTTTGCTGCTACCGCAAAGAGCAGAGCCCAGGCTGCCCAGTAAAGCTTGAACCACATCCATGGACCGAGTGTGTTTCCAAAGCCGCGCATATCGGTGTACGACCATTCCGGGCTTCCGGTAAAAACTAACAGGTTGTGTTCCACGCCAAATAAAGGCGAAAGCGCAATGAAGGCATAGGCAACCAGCGCAGCCATATGCCCAATGTATTTATGGTCAACGATTACATGGATCACGATCACCAGCAGTGCGAAGAGAACGTAGTCCGTAAGTTGTAGTCCAAAAAGGACCTTGATGTACAAACCAATTTCAAAGCTATCGTAACCATCAATCAGTTGAGCAGCCATTCCGCCTGCCATCTGCAATGCGGTGAATGCGCACAGGACAAGAACAAGTCCTATGAACTTTCCGAGGAGCGGTGCCCATTCAGAGCCGGGCAGCGTTTGCGTAATTTCGCCAAGTCGATTCTCGCGTTCCCGCCAGACAAGTTCGCCTGCGAAAAATA
Source organism: Chryseosolibacter sp. (assembly GCA_036402115.1). Classification (GTDB taxonomy): domain Bacteria; phylum Bacteroidota; class Bacteroidia; order Cytophagales; family Cyclobacteriaceae; genus Chryseosolibacter. Next base: position 906 of record DASWTM010000091.1, on the reverse strand, counting down.
TGATCAGCAACGGAATGATTACCCATCGACTTAATTCAGCAGATAGCGGTGCCGTTAATTCGCGAAGTACGTGTGTAGTCGTTGGAACAATCGGAACACTATCGGAAATCATTTGATCGAGAACGACAGGAATCGTCAGGAGTGGAATGAGAATCAGCAGCGCAAGTCCGGGCTTGCTAAATGCGATTGCCCGAAATGATTCCCACGCAATTCTCAGGATTTGACTCGAATGCAGGATAAATCCATACGTCCTTTTCACCTTTGGAATGGAGATCGCAGATGTATCGTTAAATGTTGTTTTGGAGCCGTCAGCCAAATCCTTTTTTCGAAACCAGATAAAGTTCCATGACGTACGATGCTCGAGCTGAAACTGAAAATATGTGATGATCAGGAATAGCACTCCGGCAGACGCCCACAACATGCGGTTGATGAGAAGTGTGCCGTCAAGCGTAAGGTATCGGAAATTCCTTTCAGAGGTTGTCCATAGGTGGGAGAGGTCTTCCACGATGAACCGAATGCCGATCGGATCTATGACGGTTCCTAAGCCTCGTTTAAAGAGGATAAATGCTGCTACGAAAAACCCCAGGAAGAAAAGCAGAATGCTTCCAACGTAAGCCGCCATCGCGCGACCCGTCCATGATGCGAGCGAAAATTGTATCGCTGTAGCAAAGAATGCGTTGGGGAGGATGATGTAGGCAAACGCAGTCAGGTATGCTTTGGCATGGAACGGCCCAATGGTCGCAGCATCAACCCCGGGCGAATAGATGGCCAGCATGATGCCGATAGGGATACCCAGTAAGATGACCAGATTCACAGCAAGGGCTGCGAAAAATTTTCCTCCTAAATATTGAATCTTCGTCACAGGTGTACTGTAGGTGAGCGCATGCATCCGTGTGGTGAGGTCGC